>JAAEMC010000410.1 GCA_024225895.1 Desulfobacteraceae bacterium
GGCGATTTTTAATGGAATTTGAGGCAAAAATATCACAGAAAATTGAGTTGGAATTTTTTTTACAGACTCGTTACAGGTGCTGCCAGTCTATTGGAAATGCAGTTCAATTATAGTAAGGCATCTGCTAAAAAAACTTGATTATTTCATAATTATGCTTACTTCTTTTAAGTAGATAAAGCACTGTAATGTCTACAATATTTACTAGTTGCACAATGTTTTATCTTTTGTTATGTATTGTTTTTTAAATTTTAATATAAGGCGTTTAAGGCTAATTAATGAAGCAGCATTCGACAAAACAAGATAAAAAGATGTGGGTGATATCCAGTGGCGGACATTCTGATCAAAAATCATTTGTGATTAACGGGGAAATGATTACAGGACCTGTAAAGGAATATGAGATTTCAGATATTGCACTCTATTTGATTAATCCCGGCGGAATTGAAATCAATGAAAAAATTACCGGATATGAAGTCATTTATAAAAACCCAGATCAAAACAATTTCAAAAGCAAACTTTTAAAGCTGTTGCCCAAAGGAATTTTAAAAAAGCCTGAAGCCAAAAAAAACCAGACCAAAAAAGTCATTGACCCTGAACATTATTCGGCTTCATCATTTAAAGATGAAATGCTTGAATCAGCTTTTTCAAATATTTCCGATCTTCTTTTGCCATTTAGCCCTGTTATCCAACAGTTAAATAATGAGGATGAAAGCAAGATAGAAAATATATCAGCCTGTTGTGAGGACCCTGGCGGGCATAATTATCCTTTGAATCTGAGTGGAAGTATCAGTGAAAAATTAGACTTCATAAAAGCAAATCTGTATCAGACAGTGAAAATCAATCTGAAAAGAGCCTATATGTCAAATGGTGTTTTTGAATTGCGCGGTTTTGATTTTAAAAATTATAATTCAAACAATTCACACAGGCTGATCCGATACTTTGTTGATAACAAGACTCATTACGGCATCCTGGATTCAAAGAATAATGTGAAATTTAAGATTGATATTGATTTTCAAATTAAATTTTTACATATGCTGCAACAATCCATAGAATCGGACCATAAACTTTTAGGCGCCTTTCACGATTGCATGAATGGGGATAGTCGCCCGCATAAATTATTATTTTCAAAGGATTTAAGTGCAAAATACTCTGATACGCAGCTGCCGGAAATTTTCAAAAATGAACTTAATACGACAGCAATCGGAAAAAAAGAACTCTTAGATATAACAGACACCTTAAACAGATCCCAGAGAGTGGTCTCTTTTAACACCATAACAACTAATACGGAAGGAAAAGACCACCTTTTTACGACTATAACCGTCATGCATGATTTAAAACAGCTTGAACCCATAAAAAATTATCTGCCTGACTTGTATATGAAGATTGAAGGGAATATTCCATCTACAGAATTGGGAAAATTATATCTTTTGGATTCCATGTCAGGAATTCATAATCAAAAATAAAGATGTGTTTGACAAGCATATAATTTGGAGTATTCAAAATGTCTGATTATACCACCACCGATTATGATGAAATCAAAGATTTGCTGGAATATCCTGAGAAATTAAGTGAAAATCTTGATTTTATTAATGAAGATACCGCAGACGTAAAAGTTTCAAAGGATCCCATTGAGAAAGTTGTTTTTCAAGACAGGGCAAAAAAGGCCATAAGGAAAATTGCGCAAAACAGGGGACACCTTCTAATGGTTGGGAAACCTGGAACCGGCAAGTCTCTTCTTGCGCAAATGTTTGAAAAAGTTCTTGATGATTCCGTGGGGGATTTATTGCGGCCGGTTGATTCGATTGTTGCATACACGGGCAAAGACAATAATCATGTCAGATTTGCCTATGCTAATCCTGAAATAATTGATCAAAAAATTGACCAGGTAAACAAGCAGATCACCTCTGCTTCTGAGTGTGTTGAAGAATTTTCCCTTCAAGATCAGACCGACCACATAATTAAAATTAAAAAAATTCTTTTTATCCTTGCCCTTATCAGTATTGCCGGCGGTTTTTTTATTCCTCAATTATTTATATTGACCGGATTGACAGGTATTGGCGTTATTTTTATGTTGATCCAGGAAAACAGCAACAAGGTTCAAGAGAAAATTCAAAGAGAAAATCAAAATAAAACAAATAATGTTGTCAAACAATACTCAGATATGATCCCGGAAATTCTGTTTGATCCTAGAAAAGAAAAAAAACTGATGATCAATGTTTCAGAACCAAGTTTCCAGAATATGAAGGGGGGATTCAGGCATGATCCCTATCAATCAGGAAAACTTCGGACGCCCATCCATAAAAGAGTATTTTTAGGTGCCCATGCCAAGGCCCCTGTTATTTACATTGATGAACTAAAAACCTTGATCAGTTCAGGATATATATCAAATCTTCTGGAAATCATGCAAAGTAAAAAATATATCCTTGAAGGCGGCAGACATTCAGGAAGCGGTGCGGCAGATAGATCTGAAAACTACCTTAATGCGCAAAACATCATTATTGCATGTTGTAACCATGATACATTGGGATTTATTCAAAAAGAAGGAGACGGCGCATTTTTAAGCAGGATTGAGGATAAAGGTGAAGTTATCCAAATGGAAAGTGACGTTCCTGAAACCCCGGATACTGTCAAACAAGTAGCATCCTATGTTAAACAAGAGATTATAAATTTTGGCAGGGACCTTAAAGCTACCTGGGAAGAAGTGATAGACAAGGAAGGGTATCAGGGCGTTAAAAAAAGATGCGAAACAATATTTGGTAAAGAACTGCCTTCTGATTACATATTGAAAGAACGGGAGTTTTCAAAAAATGCCGTTGCTGAGATAGTAAAAGAGTTGAGATGCAGAAGCCAGGACCAGAAATTTTGCTGTATGCTCAGACCGATTAACGGAATCATAAAATCAGCCCAGTTTGAAGCCATAATGGAAAATTCCAAACTTGTCAGGCAAAAACATGTCAAACAAGCACTAATAGACCATTTAAGTCTTGAAGGTGCCATGACAGAAGATATTATTCGCCACAAGAAGAATTTAAAAAAATATATCTGTTCTTTAACTGATTCCATTGGCTATGTTGTGGGGCTTGCGGTTTATACCTCCGGAGCAAGTGCAAGGATGTTCGGCCAGCCCTTGTCCATTCGCTGTCAGATAAATTCTGAGGGGCCTGATACGGTTATCGCCCCGGGTAAACTAGGTGATATCGCAAAAGCTGCTGCCCAGAATGTCAGGGCATCAATTAAAAAGCAACTCCAGAAGACCGGTTTGAAGTATTCAGGCTATGAAATGCATATTGATTATATACAGGCCCACGGCGGTGTTGAGGGAGACAGTGCATCCATGGCTGTTGATATTGGCCTGATCTCAGATTTTATAGGAACACCTGTAAATTTAAAGTATGGAATCACAGGCTCACTGACCGGTGATATTATTCTTTCTGTAGGCGGTGTTACAGAAAAAGTCAGATCAATCATGGATCTTGACCTGGGAATGGAAGGCGTGTGTATTCCCTGGCAGAATAAGACTGATATTGAACCTCTTTTAGTGAATACCGAGTCGGTCTACATCATACGCGATGAAATACCCGGAGTCAGAATTTTCAGATCTGAAGGAAAGAAAGATCCCTTTGATATTTATTTTTGTAAAACAAAATATAATGTATATAATATCATGCTGGGACTGTTATATGGGGAAATTGAAGCCGGGATTTTAAGCCGGTGTAAATCTGATATTGAAAGAGCCAGCGCTTGATTTTTTTGAGGTGTCTGGGAGCTTTTGGACATCCTTGGCCATAACTTCACAGCGCCATATCCGGTCCAGAAGGCAATCAATATTTGTCACACCTTGTATATCGTCTTTCCATTTTTTTGGCTGGTAATGATTTTTTTCTGACCGATCAGGTAATCCAGGGTGACCACCACCATCCCTCCCAGTAAAGCCCTTTGAAAATAATTTGTTTTTGGATAGATTATTTTAAAGATTTCAGGATAGGAAAGGCCTTGTTTGCCGGACCCTGCCACCAGATGAAAAAGATCGTCGGCCTTTTTTTTCCGGTGTTTGATGATGGCTTCAATCCGCTGGTATGGTTCGGTAATGGGACTTCCATGGGCTGCAAGGATCACTTTAAGACCGGGTAGTTTCAGCAGACGCTCCAGGCTGTTCAGATAAGTTTTAAGGTCTGATTTAGGTGGGCCTAACCAGGTATTGATGCTAAGTAATATAAGATCCCCTCCGAGCATAATCCCCCTTTGACTGTTGAAAAGGACAATATCATCATCGCTGTGGCCCGGTACCGGAATTACCTGCCAGGATTCGCCATTGATTGAAAGCAGGGTGTTCTCGCTGATGACGGTTATGGGGCCGGAAACAAAACAGACTTTGGCCACCCCCATGTATATTTCGGTGATCAGATTGTCCCTTAAGTTGCGCCAGCGCACAAGGGATTCAGGTGTGTTTAAATGCTCATTTTTTTCATGAAAGGATGCTTTGAAATTTTTTTTGGACCCAATTTTTTGGACCTGTTTTTCGGTTGCCAGAACCTCAATTCCAAGGACATCCTGCAAATGGCCCAGGCCGCTGAAATGGTCCCAGTGCCCGTGGCTGGCAATGGCCCTTTTAATGTCGCACGCCTGCCCCCTGTGCTTTTTTTGCCGTGTTATCTTGCAGATTGTGTCAACCAGGGGTGTCCTCTTTCGCCAGGATCCGTATCCTGAATCAAATACCAGTCCGTCATTTCCGGCAAGGACAAAGGCATTGACCGAGGATTTGGACAGCCGGGAATTCATTGGCAGGCTGACCATGAATATGTCCGGCGCCACTTCTTTTACTGAAGTCATATTATTTTTGTTTGTTTTCAACCCTGAATCCATCCTTTGATGATCATTAAAAATGATGTTTCTTAACTCATTTTTGTAAGGATTAAAAGAGGTGTATCAAATTTATTTGCAAAGTGCAAATAAAATACTTGCAAAGTGCAAATAAATAAGTTAGCCATTGGTATGAACTCAAATAAACTACCAATGAATTTGTCCAGGCAAGAGGTGAACGATCTGCTCTTCAAATGTTTTCGTGCGATCTATAAATTTGAGCAGGATAAGGTACGGTGTTTTGACTTAAACTATGATGCCATTTTTTTGCTCCAGTTCTTGTGCAGGCAATCGCCCTCCACCATGGGAGAAATTTCCAAAGAAATGCAGGTCCCTGTCAGCACAGCCACAAGGGTGGTGGACCGTCTCGTGGCCAAGGACATGGTCTCAAGGAAGAAGGATTCCAAAGACAAACGGGTCATGCTGGTTTCCCTGGAATCGGAAGGCAAACGATTGGTCAAGGCGGTAGAGGATCATTCTTTTGAAGTCATTATTCCCAATTTTACAGAGTTGAATGAGCCGGAAATGGCATCGGTTCTTCAGACCGCCCGTTTAATGGAAAAACTGCTTGAAATAACAGAACCCAAGTGAACCAAAGCTTTGCAGGCTTTAAGCTTCAACAGCAAAAAGTTTTCCGGCAATACCATAAATAAGAGCCTTTTTGCCGACACTCAGGGTCGATTCTAACATTCTTGGGAGGTGTAATGCCCCATGGATTTTGATTTTGCCATCATCGGCAGCGGATTTGGCGGCAGTGTCTGTGCTTTGCGGCTGGCTGAAAAAGGATACAAGGTAGCCGTTATCGAGCAGGGAAACTGGGTGGATCCGGCCCGGATGGAAGCAGCCTCCCTTGATTTAAAAAAATTATTATGGATGCCGGGCCTTGGCCTGGACGGATTTTTCAGCCAATCCGTGTTCCGACACCTGGGCGTAGTCGGTGGCGTGGGTATCGGCGGCGGCAGCCTGGTCTATGCCGCAGTCCTGTTACGGCCCAAGGATAAATTTTATCAAGATCCGCTGTGGAGCAGCCTGGGTATTGACTGGAAAAGGGAAATGGTTCCTTTTTACGATAAAGCCTCAAGGATGCTGGGGATTACCCGGAACCCAGGATTTGACATCATGGACCGGTATCTGGAAAAGACCGCCCGAAAAATGGGGGCCCAGGACACTTTCGGACCCACCCCCATGGGGATCAATTTTGACCGGTCAAAGCGCATGGTGCCGGACCCTTTTTTCAATGGTAAAGGACCGGCGAGAACCGGCTGCCGGCAGTGCGGGGAATGCCTGACCGGCTGTTCCAACGGGGCCAAGAACAGCCTGGATAAAAATTATCTTTTTTTGGCGCAGCAATCAGGGGCCCGGATTTTTCCCCAGAGAAAAGTGAAAAATATTATACCCATGGAAAGCGGTGGGTACAAAATATTAATGACCCGTCCCTTCTGTGCCTCAACCTCTTACCCCAGTCTTAAAGCATCAAAAGTTGTTTTGTCTTCAGGGGTGCTGGGCTCTCTGGAGCTTCTTTTCAGGTGCCGGGATGTCACCCAAACCCTTCCCAAGATTTCAAAACAAATGGGCAGGATTGTCCGTACCAATAGTGAAGCCATTGTGGGGACGTTGTCTCCGGACCCGGATCTGGATCTGTCAAAGGGAACTACGATATCTTCATCTTTTTATCCCGATCCCCACACCCACATTACCCAGAACCGGTTTCCCAAGGGGTTTTCATTTAATAAATGGTATTTCGGCCCCATGGTGGACCATGACAAGCCGTTTGTCCGGGCGCTGATGACACTGGGCAAAATCATGGCCAACCCCGGGATTCTGTTTGATAACTGGACTGCAAAAGACTGGCACAAAAGGATGACGGTTCTAACGGTGATGCAGGATCTGGATAACCAGGTTTCATTTAGGTATGGACGCAGCCTGACCTCCTTATTTTTGAGCCACCGTCTTAAGACCGGCCCGGTCAAAGGCAGTCAGGCGCCGACAAACCTTGGTGTTGCCAACAGGGCAGCTTTAAATCTTGCAGAACTGACAGGCACCACCCCCATGAACGTCATTATGGAAAGCATGGGCAATCTGTCGTTTACCGCTCATATTTTAGGCGGGTGTCATATGGGATCTTCAGCCGATAACGGAGTGATTGATACCGGTCACCAGGTCTTTGGCTATCCAGGTCTTTATGTGGTTGACGGGGCTGCCATTTCCGCCAATGTGGGCGTGAACCCGAGCCTGACAATCACAGCCATGGCAGAGAGGGCCATGTCCCTGGTTCCGGAGAAAAAATAAGGGGTGAGAGGTGAGTATAACAGATAGCGACATATGGATTTTTCTCAATATATTGATACTGTTTCAACCTGGGGACAGATGGATTTGCAAAGGACCAGCCTATGGAAAAGAAAATTTTAGAAAGCAGGAAAACAGGGCGGATTCCAGGACCTTGGCCAGAAACTGATATCCAAAAGTTGTTGTGGAACAGATATTGCTGATCTTAATCGGGGAAAGGGTGTGTCTGCATTGATTTTTTTTTTAGAAACCGGCACACCAAAAACCTCTTAAGATTAAAGGAATGATAAAAATGACAAAGGATCTCTATTTTTCAAAAGACCATCAGTTGGTGCGGCGGGCAGTAGCGGATTTCATTAAAAAGGAGATCAATCCCTATATTGACCAATGGGAAGAGGAAGGGCTGACTCCCTTGCACGATCTGTTTAAAAAGATGGGCGAACTGGGTTTTTTAGGGCTCAGGTATGATACCAAATACGGTGGAGAAGGCCTGGATTACTGGTATGAGCTTGTTTTTTTAGAAGAGATTGCCAAGATCAGGGCCGGCGGTGTTGCCCTGGCCATCATGGTCCAGACCAATATGGCAACGCCGGCCATCTCTGATTTCGGCAACGAATATTTAAAAAAGAATTATCTTGAACCGGCACTAAAAGGGCAGATGGTCTCGGCCATTGCCGTGACGGAATCCGATGCCGGGTCTGATGTGTCTGCCTTGAAAACCTTTGCTAAAAAAGAGGGCGACCACTATATCCTCAATGGGTCTAAAACCTTTATCACCAACGGTACCCAGGCAGATTTCTTAACCCTTTTGGCCCGGACCAGTGAAGACCCCGGATACCACAGCTTCAGCCTTTTTATCGTGCCCACGGATATAAAAGGATTTTCAGTGGGTAAAAAACTGGACAAGCTGGGTATGCGCAGCTCTGACACGGCAGAACTCTTTTTTGACAACATGAAAATACCGGCCCAAAATCTCATCGGCCAGGAGGGGGAAGGATTTATCCAGCAGATGATGCAGTTCCAGCATGAACGGTTCAGCGCCCTTCCTTTGGCCTATGGTACGGCTGAAGCCATAATGAAAGAAACCATTGGTTATCTTAAACAGCGGGTTGTTTTTGGCAAACCTTTAATTAAACAGCAGGTGATTCGTCATAACCTTGCCCAATGGGCATCTGAAATCCAGGCTTTAAAGCAGTTCACCTACCACATCGTCCGAATGAAGACAGCCGGGCAGGATGCCTCAAAAGAAGTTTCCATGGGTAAGCTTCTGGCAGCTCAGCTCGTACAGAAAGTGGCGGATGGCTGCCTCCAGTATTACGGCGGATCAGGGTTGATGAATGAGATGGCCATTTCAAGATTTTTCAGGGATTCCAAACTCATCTCCGTGGGCGGCGGTGCTGATGAGGTCATGAAGGAGATTATTGCAAAACTGGAAAGGTATTAAACCAACAAATTTATGCTGGTCCAGTTCTGCAAAAAGACCTTTTTTTAAAAGAAAGGATCTATTATGAAAAAAGACAGCAGACTGGATATTCTGGCCCGTGCTTCTATTTTTGAAGATGATTTTTCCATTGACTGGGTCATTGAACTGACCGGTAAAAAAGCCCTTCTTGTATTATCTGCATTGGAGTACGGGTGTGAGAATCAATGGATTGAGAACAGGTCCACGGGCATCTTTTGTTTTAAGGACCTTGATATGCTGTCCAAGCTGCGGTCCTTTTTAGATGCTTCTGAAAATAGCCGGCTCCACGCTTGTGCCCTTGAAATTCTGTCTTCTGAACTGCCGGATATGCCTGAAAAAAACAGCCGCCTGACCCGGCATCTGCTGAAAATCCGGAACAATGTCCAGGGCTGCCGTCTTCTTATGAAAGAAGGCAATCAACACAGAAAAGCCTGCCGGATGGACAAGGCCAGGCTTTATTATGACAAGGCCCTGGAAGATTTGGAAATCCAGGCCGGGGAGACCGCTGACAGCTTATTCCTTGAGGTCACCCTCCATTATGCCAAAATCTGGACGGCCGGTCAGAGCTATCAGGTTGCCAAATCCATATTAAAGCGGGCCATTGCCAAGGCAAAAACCTTAAGCGATAAAACTGCGCTTCCCTTGCTGCGGCTCCATCTTGCATACCAGGAACTGTTTTTCGGGGAATATGAGGCAGCAAAAAAACAGGTGGAGCTGGGACGGGCCATGATAAGTGAATCAGGCAATCCTGCTTTGAACCGACCTTTAAAATTGTTCAATATGTTTTTCCTCTATTGGCAGGGGACCTTTAAAGAGACCTTTTCCCATTATGAGGCCCATATCCCCGCAATTGAAACACCACCGGAAAGCCGGTTTGATTGTTTTGCCAAATTGATTGCGGGCCATGCCTCCGGGATGAGCGGCAATATTACCCAGGGAATCGGCATGGCCGATGCTGTCCTTGCGCACAGTACAAAAATGGGGGACCTGGGCATTGCCTCCTATGCTTCCTTGACCATGGGTTCGCTTTTGGGTGATTTGGAGCGGTTTGAAGATGCCTGCCATTACTATGAAAAAGCCATGGAACAGGCCCAGAACAACCAGAGCAACCGGTCGCGGATTTACAGCCTTTTATCCCTTGCCCATGCCAAATTCAGGCAAAATGAGACGAAAAAATCATTAACCTGCCTTAAAGAATACCTGGCCTTAAGCGAGAAAACCGGCTTCACCGTGGTTCAGGATCCGTTTTTACTTGAAATGGCATGGGCCATGGAGCAGGGCACATACCCAAAAGTTGACGGGATCTGTTTTGCCACACTCCTGGAGCAGACAGAAAAAAGCCATAATGTTTTTATGCAGGGAATGGCTTTATATTACCGCGCCATGGCCATGGAAACTGAAAATCTGCCTGGTCCGGATGTGATCGGCATGTATGAAAAGGCCATGGACAAGGTCGCGGCATCCGGCCATCAATTGTGTTTTATCAGGGTGGGTTTGTCCCTGGCCCGGTATCTTCGGCAGCAAAACAGGGATTCCGATGCCATAGAAACTGCCTTGCCACTGGTAAAAACACTTTATTCAATGGATAAGCACCTGATCCCGGATGACTTTTTATTTCTGGTCAAGGAGTCTATTGACCAGGGCTTTCTGCTCACGGAAATGCTCAAACTGGGCCAGGAGATTGCCAATATGAGAAATCCCCATGACCTTTTAGGCAAGATCATCTCCATGGTTAACCGGATTACGGCTGCAGAGCGGGGCGCCATATTTCTGGCTGGAAAAACCCCGGATGACCTGCGTCTTGAGGCGGCAAAAAACCTGACCCAGGAACAGATACATTCCAAAGGGTTTGCCGCTTCCATGAAAATCGTGGAAGAAATTGCAAGGAGCGAAAAGGGCGGGATTTTTGAATTTGAACCCAGGCAAGATGCAGACAGTGAATTGTCGGAATGGGAAAGAATCCGGTCCCTGATCTGTGTTCCCATGCGGATCAATAACCGGCTTGTCGGGGTGCTGTACCATGACAACCGCCTTTTCCAAAGCGTGTTCAAGGAGTCTGATCTGGATATATTAAATTATTTTGCAGCCCAGGCCGCCATTGCCATTGACAATGCCAGGGTTTACCAGACCCTTGAATCCCTTTACAAAAAGGAGAAGGAAGAAAAGAAATATTATGAGGAACAATATATGGAGAGCCTGGCAGTAGGAGAAATTGTGGGCAAGAGCCCGGCCATCACCAAGGTTTTTTCCATGATCGAGTCTGTTGCCAGGACTGATACCACGGTTCTTGTCACCGGAGAAACCGGAGTGGGCAAGGAACTGGTGGCAAGGGCCCTTCACCGGAACAGCCTGCGCACCAAAGGCCCATTTATCCGGGTTAATTGCGCAGCCCTGCCCGAAAGCCTTATTGCCAGCGAATTATTCGGCCATGAAAAAGGCGCCTTTACCGGTGCCACCAAACAGCGGATCGGCCGTTTTGAACTGGCAGACGGCGGGACCATCTTTCTGGATGAAATAGGGGATATTTCTCCTTATATCCAGGTGCGCTTGCTCAGGGTGCTCCAAAATCATGAATTTGAACGGGTGGGCAGCCAGAAAACCATAAAATCCAATTTCAGACTGATTACGGCAACCAATAAAGACCTTAAAGATGAAGTAAAAAAAGGCCGTTTCAGGGAGGATCTTTTCTACCGGCTCAATATCTTTCCCATCCGTGTTCCTGCTTTGCGGAACCGGGCAGAGGACATTCCTATCCTGGTTCATCATTTCCTGAACAAGAGTGCTGAACGCTTAAACAAGGTTATCTGTAAAATACCAAGAAAAGAGGTAGATAAGCTCATGGCTTATACCTGGCCCGGCAATGTCCGGGAATTGGAAAACATTGTTGAGCGGGGAGTAATCCTCAGCAAAGGGCCCCTTCTTAAGATCCCCACTGCTGAGTTTCAATCCGCGACCCACCCGGAAGACAACGCTCTTTCCCTGGAAGATATGGAACGCAGGCACATTATGGAGATCCTCAAACAGACCAGAGGCAAAATCAACGGAAAAAGCGGGGCCGCTCAGATCCTCAAACTCCACCCAAGCACTCTGCGATTTCGGATAAAAAAACTGGGTCTTGTTATTGAACGCAGCCCGGCCCGGGTTTAGTCCGGCATAGAAACCCTGGTCCTCTGGGCCAGGATATTTACTTTAATTGCAGATTATCTTAATTTGATTCTGGTTTTTTTCATATAGTTGATCAAATATCTCTAATTTGTCTGGGGCATGATTTAAACCCCAA
>JAAEMC010000411.1 GCA_024225895.1 Desulfobacteraceae bacterium
AATGACCAAAAAGCCTTTGCCGGATTCTAAAAAATCTGCCCGTCAGAAGCTTATAGAGCTGGCGCGCCCCCAACAAAAAGCAGCACCCATGACAGAACACGAAGATTCCATAAAAAATTCCTCTTCCCATGAAAAAAAATCAGGCTGGATTCCTTGGTTCAGTGAAAATACCCTCTTTTTACTGGGATGGGTTGAAAATACACAGACACAAGTGGTTTATGGGGTGGAACTTGAGCTTGCGGCCCTTTTATCCAGACTGATTGTTGATTTTCCTGGAATAACTCACAAGGGAGCAGCTATGGTTCTGATGGACGGCAAAGGAGACGTCATGCATCAAACCGGGATATTTGCAGCGAATTTTCAACAAAAACCCAGGGCAACGGTGCCGGTTTCCAATCTTTTGCCCCATTGGCGAATGGGAGTCTACATGGATGATAAGGCCTTTGGGGCTGGAAATGGTTTTTTATATGTGTCCATGATCCTTTTGGCAATATTTGTGGCAGCCATTTTTTTCGGGGGCGCACTTTTAACCCGCCAGGCCAATGCGAATAAAAAGGATGCCATGCAAAAGACTTCCTTTGTTTCTTCTGTCTCACATGAACTGAAAACTCCTTTGACCAGCATAAGAATGTACGCAGAACTGCTCATGTCACAAAGGGTGAAAACTGAAGAGAAAAAAGGGCAATATCTTTCAATAATTGTCAATGAAAGCCAGCGTTTGACAAGACTGATTAATAATGTACTGGATTTTGGCAGGCTGGAAGAAAAGAAAAAGAAATACCAAATAACGTCATTTGATTTGGCCCGGTTTTTAATTGACATGATAGAGATCCACAGTATTCGGATTAAGGCTGTTGGTTTCAAAATAAAAATGCAGATTCCTGACATGCCATTCCCTGTTAAAACAGATCGGGATTGTTTGGAACAAGTCGTCTTAAACTTGGTGGATAATGCCCTAAAATATGCGGATGGCGGTAAATTTATACAATTTGACCTCAAGGCTTTTACCAGTGAATTTTTTCTTTTAAAGATTTCAGACAGAGGCCCGGGCATCCCTAAGGCTCATCAAAAAAAGATTTTTAATAAATTTCACCGGGTGGACAATTCCCTGACATCCAAACAGCAAGGATCTGGACTAGGGTTGAGTATTGCTCGGCAACTTCTAAGAGACCTTGGTGGAGATCTATTGTATGAACCAGGGGTGAAAAAAGGAAGCTGCTTTATTGCGAGGATTAATAGAAATGGAACCTGTTAAAATATTAGTTGCAGAGGATGATGCCCATATCCGGCTCGGGCTGGTGGATACTCTTGAAAGTGAAGGGTACACTGCAATGGAGGCTAAAGATGGTAAAGAGGCGATATCCTTGTTTGAAAAAGAACATTTTGACCTGGTGCTATTAGATATTATGATGCCGGAAAAAAGCGGGTATGATGTTTGCCGCCACATCCGTGCCAAAAATCAAGATGTCAGTATTATAATGCTGACTGCTAAATCAGAAGAGATTGACAAGGTGGTTGGACTTCAACTGGGCTCTGATGATTATATCACCAAACCCTTTGGCGTCCATGAACTTCTTGCAAGGATTTCGGCCGTACTCCGAAGATCGAATAAAGACAAAAAAAGAAAACAAATCCATCAAGAAACCAAGTTTATTTTTGGCAATCACAAGGTCCATTCAAAAAACTATACCTTATTAAGCGCCAATGACGGTAAGCTGATTGATCTTTCAGACAGGGAATTGAAACTTATTGTACTTTTTTATAAGCATCCTAAAGAAGTCTTAAGCCGGGATCTTATACTCAACGAAATTTGGGGGATTGAATACCTGGGCACCACCAGAACCCTGGACCAGCATATTGCAAACCTGCGTAAAAAAATCGAAATAGATCCGTCCAATCCGAAAATTATTACCACGGTCCATGGTGTGGGATACCGGTATGAGGCAAAAGAAACTCAATAATTATACGGAATAAAATACTTAAAATCCATTCAGTTAATTAGAAAGTCTGCTCCTGAAATATTTATTTTGTCAAAAACGGTGATGAAAAGCGCTGTTCCAAGAAGCATTGGATGGAAGAATCAATTACATGAAAATAAAGTTGATATGACAACTATTTAAGAGAAATGAAAACCCCTGCTGTTTCTATAACTATCAATTCTTATTGTTTAATTCCGACATTTTTTTATTATAAAAATAATTTTTTCCTTGACAATGCAATTAGCCTGTCGCTATTAAATAGCTATGAAATAGATACAATGGTAAAGCCATGTCAATGGCAGATATCTAACTTGTAAAGGAGGATAGGGTCGAATGTCATCAAACGTTTACTTCAAGCACGAAGGTCCGTGGTCTGATGCCAATGATCCCCTGTTGTGTTCCGACACCGGGGACTGGCGAACCAAAAGACCTGTAGTCGACGAAGAGAATTGCATAGTCTGTGGGTTTTGTGCGATTTATTGTCCAATTCAGGTGGTTCAGATGAAGGGAGAAACCCATTTCGAAGCAGACTTGGATTTTTGTAAAGGGTGTGGGATCTGTGCAAAAGAATGCCCCAAAAATGCAATTTCAATGGTTTCAGAGGGGGAATTCGTCAAATGAATACAAAAGCAAAAGAACGCTCACAGATTAAGGTGATCACCGGAAATGCAGCAGCAGCTATCGGTGCGAAACTTGCCCGCCCGGATGTGGTGGCAGCATATCCCATAACGCCTCAAACAGAAGTAATTGAGCAAATTTCATCCTTTCATGCGTCTGGTGAAATGGATTGCGAATTGATTACGGTTGAGGGTGAAAATTCAGCCATGAATGCAGTTATGGCTGCTTCACTCGCCGGGGGAAGGGTCTTTACCGCTTCTTCCTCCTGGGGACTGGTATTCATGTATGACGCAATCCTGGCAACAGCCGGTGCCAGGGCTCCTGTGGTGATGGTCAATGTGAACAGGGAAACCCCGGGCATCATCGCCGTATCTTCCGGCCAGCAGGACATGATCTCCACAAGGGATTCCGGATGGATTTTCCTCATTGCCGAGAATTGCCAGGAAGTTCTGGATCTGGTTCTCCAGGCTTACCGGCTGGCAGAGGATTACGATATTCAGGTGCCGGTGATGGTCCATTACGACGGGTTTTATCTCTCCTACCTTTCTGAGGTTGTAGATGTTCCGTTCCAGGAAGATGTTGATCAATTTCTTTCCGTGTTAAAGGATCAGCCCCAACGTACCACACTAAAGCCTGGTAAGAAGTTAGGATGCGGTTCCCATGGCATTCTGGGCGGCTACTTGGAGCTTCGTCATAAACATGTCACAGCCATGGAACGGTCCAAAGCCAAATTTGACCAGATAGACAAGGAATATGAAGAGATATTCGGCCGGTCTTACGGCGGACAGATCGAAAAATACAAAATGGATGACGCTGATGTGGTTCTGGTGGGTTCCGGTTCCATGTGCGGTACTATCAAGAGTGTTATTGATGAAAAAAGAGAGCAGGGCATTAAAATCGGGCTGCTCAAAATGAGAATGTACAGACCCTTCCCCAGTGAAAAAATGATCGCAGCACTAAAAGGCAAAAAAGCAATCGGTGTTGTGGACAGAAGTCTTAATTTCGGTTTTAAAGGCGGCCCGATCTATACCGAGCTTAAATCATTTGAATCAAAACTTGAGGGCGCAAAACTGGTCAGTTTTATTGATGGTATTGCCAACACCGATATCACCAAGGAAAATGTTGGAAAAATGATTGATATGACCGGTGATCTTGCCAACGGAAAAGACGTACAAGAAGTTACATGGGTTTCATATCCTGAAGCCCAGGGAGGGATATGATATGACAGAAAAGAAAAAAGCAAAATTAACACCGGTTTTGGATTATCTCAAACATGAGGATCCATTCGCAAAAGGCGTGGCATTCTGCCCAGGCTGCGGTCTCGAGCTACTATTACGGTTCATTCCCCAAGTGATGGGAAATGATATCGTAATTACAGGTACCCCATCCTGTTCAGCTCCTGTGCTCCTTGGACAGAACAATCAATCTTGGCATAAACTTTCGTATTTTGGAACGTTGATGACCGGAGCTGCGGCAAATGCCACTGGCCTTGCGAGATATTACAAGAAAGCGGGTATAGACAATACTGTGGTCTGTTTTAATGGGGATGGAACAGCCGCTGATATCGGGTTTGGTAATCTTTCCGGCGCTGCCGAAAGAAATGAGCCCTTTATCTATATCTGCTATGACAATGAAGGTTACATGAATACGGGTGTCCAGAAAAGCGGAACCACTCCATATGGAGCGACAACTACAACAACACCATTTGGAGCCGCGTCAAAGGGAAAGAATCTTAGAAGAATGAACCTGGCGCTTAAAATGGCCATGCACAAGATCCCCTATGCCGCTACTGCCACACTAAGCGATTTGGGTGATCTGGCCAAGAAATTGCTCAAAGCCAAAGAAATGAAAGAAAAAGGCTTTTGTTTCCTCCATGTTTTTGCGCCTTGCCCCACTGGATGGGGAGCGGCGCCTGACAATACCATAGAAATTTGTCGCAGGGCGGTTAAAACAAATTATTTTCCTTTGTGGGAAGCTGAAAACGGCAAAATCAGGATGACAAAAACTATTAAAAAACCCAAACCTGTCAAGACCTACACTGAGTTGATGAAAAAATTCAAATTCATGGATGAAGAAGATCATAAGATACTTCAGGATGACGTGGATTACGAATACTGCATACTTGGCGGTTTGAGTGTATTGGAAGCAGAATGCCAGCTTCCTTTGCCGGCAGACGAATAAAGGAGGAACAAAAAGATGAGTGAAGTCAGATTTCATGGCAGGGGAGGCCAGGGTGTGGTTACCACATCAAAAATTCTGGCAAATGCATTTGCCAGAACCGGGCAATTCGGGGCCAGTTTTCCCATGTTCGGATTTGAAAGACGCGGTGCGCCTGTTACTGCTTTTGGCAGGTTTTCAGACAAACCGGTCCGGGAGAAGACTCAAATCTACTATCCAGACGTCCTGGTGGTACTGGATCCGAGCCAGCAGAATTCAGATGCGGTTTTTCAGGGGCTTCTGCCTGATGGTATGATGCTGTTGAACAGTTCGGAAAAAGAAGTGGATGTCTCCCACGAAAATTTAAAAAAACTCGGTGTTGTGGATGCCAACAAAATTGCCTTGGAAGAAATCGGGCTGCCCATCCCCAATACCGTTATTGCAGGCGCCTTTGCAAAGCTGACAGGCCTTTTGGATATTGAGCCTGTTGCAAACGCACTTGAAGATTATTTTGAAGGGTCAAAGCTTGAAGGCAATATTGTTTGTGCCAAGAGGGGCTTTGAGGAAGTGGCGCTTTACGAATTTTAATAGGATTTATTTAAGGTGATTATTATTAAATTAAAGGAGCAGTTATGCCTAGATGGGGAATGGTAATCGATGTAAAAAGGTGTATCGCTTGCTGGGGTTGCACCATTGCATGCAAAGAGGAACATTTTTTGCCGCCTGGAGTATTCTGGAACAGAGTGCTGATCGGAGAGCGGGGAAAATATCCCTCCTCCAGTAAGCTGATTTATCCGATTCTTTGCAATCATTGTTCAGACGCCGCCTGTGTTGAAGCATGTCCGACAGGTGCGACCTATGTAAGAGAAGACGGGATTGTAGCCATTGACGATGAAAAATGTGTTGGCTGCAGAGCCTGTCTTGTCTCTTGTCCATACCAGCAAAGAACCTACTACGATAAAGAAGTTAAAGATCGTGAATATTTCCCTGGCCAGGGAAAAACCGAGATGGAATTGATCGGCGAAAAATTATATCCCTTTACTTTGGGAACGGTCATTAAATGCAACTTCTGCACGGAACGGCTTGAAGACGGCATGAAAAAAGGTCAGACACCAGGCGTCGATGAAGATGCAACACCCGCTTGTGTGAATATGTGCCCTGTGGATGCACGTGTTTTTGGTGACTTGGATGATCCGAACAGTAAGATCAACCGTATGATCATGGAACACAAAGGAAAGCAGCTTCGCCCGGAATTCGGGACAGAACCGGCAGTCTATTACATTGATTAATAACAGGGGGAAACATGACCTATAAAACAGATGAAATTTGGGAAGACAAATGGGTAAATACCACCTGTGGCGTATGTTACTGCGGCTGTGCCGCAAAAGTTCGGGTGGTCAACGGCGTACCGGTAAAAGTCGAGGGAATTAATGATAGCACCATGGGCGGTACCGGAGCCGGTCTTTGTGGCAAAGGTTCTGCAGGACTGATGTACTACCATGACCCCAACCGGATTAAAAAACCGCTTTTAAGAACCAATCCGGAAAAAGGTATTGGCGTTGATCCGAAATGGAAAGAGATTGAATGGGATGAAGCCCTTGACATAATCTCCACCAAAATGAAGAAAATCATGGAAGATGATCCCAATAAGATCCTTTTTACCAATCAGACCATGAGAGCTTCTGACGGCCCACATAACCATCCATACTTTTATGCCCAGGCCTTTGGTGTTAAAAATAATGGTAACTTCATTATTGGCGGCGGAAGCCTTCATTGTGGCAATGCCTGCCATATGCTGGGCGGCCTGATCCATGGTGCCTGGTCCATCGCACCTGACTGGCGATACACAAAATACGTTCTGAAATGGGGGTCCAGTAAAGGTACCGGATCCGGACATTCAGCCATGACAAATGCAAGGCTTAGAGCAGATGCGGTCCGGCGCGGTATAAAAGAAGTCGTGTTTGATCCCATGGGTAATTTTGCCGGTGGTAAAGCCACTGAATGGGTGGGCATCCTTCCAGGTACGGATACAGCAGTAGGTCTGGCAATTGCCAACTATATCTGCAACATTCGTGGTGAGATGGACATTCTTTATCTTAAAGCCAAAACCAATTTTCCGTATCTGATTAAAGACGATGGTACGTACATTCGTAACAAAGAAACTGACAATCCTGTCATATTTGACAGCAGAGAAGGCAAGGTTAAGGATTATAATGATGAGACCCTTG
This sequence comes from Desulfobacteraceae bacterium, assembly GCA_024225895.1. GTDB lineage: Bacteria > Desulfobacterota > Desulfobacteria > Desulfobacterales > Desulfobacteraceae > JAAEMC01. Next base: position 6,983 of record JAAEMC010000411.1, read on the forward strand.
CCTGGGAAGACTGTGCTCTTGAAGGTGAATATGAATATGATGGTGAGAAAGTAACGCCTTGTTTTGTTCCTTTTAAAGAGCATTTAAAACAATATACTATCGAATGGGCATCAGAAGTATCCACCGTGCCGGTGGGCACAATTCTGCAGGTGTGTAAAGATTGGGTAGACAATGCCCAGATTGGTTCCACTATTACCCTTGAAGGAAAAACGTATCCGTACAGACCGGTTTCCTCGGTGACCTTCCGCGGTTCCCAGGGTCATTCAAATGGTATTCACCAGGTGGCTGCCATTGACCTGATGAGCCAGTTGGTGGGTGCGGAAGACGTACCCGGCGGTACCCTGGGATGGCCTGCCATCAGAAGGGCATATCCGGGCGGTAATTATGAGCAGACCTGTACAGCAGGGAAAGACGGGGTTATTGTTCCTTCTGTATTTTACTCCCATGATCCATGGCCCGTCCATGCACCCAGCCTGCCTGCAACCAATATGGGATGTGTCGATATATGGACACATTGTACCCTTTCCCATATTCCCTATGTCGATGAAATAGATTATATCCATGAAAAATTCGGCATGAAATCCAAACCGGAAATGATTTTCGGGATTTCAGCCAACTTTGTAATTAGTAATTCCGACTGGGACACTGCAGTTAAGAATTTTAAAGACTGCTTTGTGGTTCAGATGGGTCTATGGGTCAATGAGACCGATCAGGCCATTGGTGACCTTATTCTGCCGGATGTATCGTATCTTGAAAAAGACTGCTGGTCTTCAGAAATCGATGCATTTTTCTTTTCCGGCAGCCCGTCCCATGAAGACTGGTATGTGCATATGCAGCAGCCGGTAGCAAAACCCATCGGTGAATCACGTTTCTTCATGGATGTGTATATTGATGTGGCCAATCGTTGTGGCGTTCTGGATAAGTTTAATGCCAAGTTAAACGACTATTATGGTGTTGAGGATCCGGAGTTGCAGATCAAACCCGGGGAAGTTTTAACCTGGAAAGAGATCGGAGAAAGATTTCTGAAATGGGTCTATGGCAAAGACACGGATAAAATCCAGAAACAGGGATATGCGACCTGGCATAAACCCATTGAAGATGTCTATTGGAGATGGGATATTGATACCAGGTGCCCGGTTTACATGGAATACCTGCTCCATGACAGAAGAGGTATGGAAGGTATTTTTGAACAGACCGGTTTTGATGCTGAAGGCCTTGAATTTGATTTTAACCAGTTTACGCCGCTTCCATCATGGTTCTGGCCGGAATCCCATAAAGATCTGGATGATGAATTTGATCTGCTGGCATTCTCTTACAGGGATATTCTGCATACCAATAATACGACATTCCAGAATCCTTACATTGATGAAATTTCAAAGATGTGTCCATATACTTTCACCATTACTTTAAACACAACAATGGCTGAGGAAAGAGACCTGAAGGACGGAGATATCATCTGGATTGAAACCAAGGCCGGTGTCAAAGAGAACGGTATTGTGAAAACCATGGAAGCCCAGAGCCCCAAAGTGATTGGTATTGCAGGGCAAGGGGGACTGTGGGCTGACGGACGACCCATTGCCAAAGGCAAGGGTGCCAACTTCTGTAAGCTGTTGCCGTCAAAATTGAAATATTTTGACCCTGTTGCCGGTAACATGGAAACTGCAGTTGCCGTAAAAATTTATAAGGATTAGAGGAGGAATATTAAAATGAGTAAAGATAACCACGAACTTATTCAGACCATGTTTCCTCCTGACGGCAGTGGGGTGAAACCATATGAATGGATGATCAACCCCACCCGCCAGCGTCAGTGGATTGACAAACAGGGCATTTTTCTCTGGCTGGCTTTCTTTTTCACAGAAATCGGAGCAGGTCTTTATTTTGTTTCTATGTTTTATGAATATAAAGCAGGCCTGGTTTTAGGATGGCTGATCGCCCTTTTTCTTGGGGGTTTGATCCATGTCGCCTATCTGGGAAATCCACTGCGGGCATGGCGAATGATAATGAGGCCCAATACGTCTGAGCTATCCCGAGGGATATGGGTCATCGGTGCTTTTGCAGCACTTGGATTCTTACAAATGGTTACATCGGGCGGGTTTAATATCGTTTTTAATGTAATTATGGCAATCCTGTGCTTAATTATTATCTCCCATGGGTTTACCACAATGAACGTTATCCGGGCATTGCCTGCCTGGAGTTCAAATATGGTTTTACCGTTTTCCATCGTATCAGGTGTTTGGGTTGGCCAACAGATTCTGCAGCTTATGTTTGCTATAACCGGATCAGCTGACTTGGTATCAGGAATGGAAGTGTGGGCTGAAATTTTCTTTTTTGCCTATTTTCTGTGCCTGGTTCTTTATGGTTGGGGAACCTGGCATGCCAATGAAATTGGGCAGGCATCCATCAAAATGATGGTGAATGATGAACTTAAAATAATAACATTGATCGGTGTGCTGGGACTGGCAATCGTATTGCCGTTGATTTTTACACTGATTATGTGGGGTGGGCAAACCAATGGCTTTGTCATCTTTTTAAGATTAGCATCCATATTTGCAGGTGATTTGGCTGTTCGATATATCATCATGAAAAGTGCAGTTTATAAACCATTATTGGAAAGAAATTAGTTGTAAAATAAAAATCAGGGCAGGGAAGATATTATTCTTTCCTGCTCTTTTTTTATTTTCTGAATGGTATTGACTTATACCAAATGTCATAAATAAATTCTGTTAAAACAGAATTGAGACACCTCATATCATTTGACTTAACTATTTTAATTTATTAGTCATTTGGCTTTTTGTGATTGTCATACGCCATTTGGTAATCCAAAAATTATTTTGGCAATCACTATAAATATTGAAAATACTAAAAAAAAGATATAATGTGGCTACAAAACAGATGAAGGGTCGCTGTTAAAAAGCTTTAAAAGTAAAAGCAGGAGTCAAAATGGAACCTCTCATAGCCCGAAAAGAGGGATGGAATCAAAGAGGTGTCTATGATGATCCTAAACTTACTGAAATTGCGAAAATGTACAAGGAATTGGGGTTTGAGGTTAAAATAAAATCATTTAAACCTGAGCATGTCCCGGGATGCAGAGAATGTATGAAATCATCCGGTGATAAATTTAAAGTGCTTTTTACAAAGAAAATTGGCTCATAACTTAAAAAACTGTACTGGATTTTCTTTTGTAACAGATAGGAAAAGATATGGCAGATAAAGATAAAAAAGATAGAAAAGCCCCAAAGGAAACCGTATCCCGTACCAAAGTGAAGTTTGAGGTATATGGCGAGGAGATGATTGAAAAGGAAGTGAAATCCAGTGGTAACAGTGGCAGAATTTATCTTCCGCCAAACTGGGTCGGACATACTGTGAAGATCATAAAAGTTGAATAGAATGGGGGGGCTTGTGGAAGACACAGTCAATATCAGGGAAATTATGCTTGAGGATGCTCAAGATATTCAAAAAATCAGGATGGCCATATCAGATGATGATGCTGAAATCGATTTTAATAAAATGGTTGAACAGCAGATCAGTACTGGAAACAAAAAATTGAGTCTTGTGGCGGAAATGGATGGAGCTGTGATCGGCTATATGATCAGCACCACTTTATATGCAGGATTTGGTGTGAAAAAAAGCGCCTGGATCATGGCCATTGGCGTCCATCCCAATTACATGGGACAGGGTATCGGTTTAAAACTGGCCAACAAAATTTGTGAAATTTATAAAAGCAAAGGGGTAAAGCATATCTATTCATCCGTTCTTTGGGATTCTACCGATGTGTTGTCCTTTTTCAAAAAACTGGGTTTTGAGAGAAGCGATTTTATCAATCTAAAAAAGAAATTGTAACCCAAGTTTTAATTTAATTAATACCCTCCTTGGGAAGTAGCTGTAGTTTCTTAAGGGGGGTATTGCATTTCATCGTGGCAAAAAACCTGAACGGTAAACCTTCCTCTTTTGCCCTGAGACTCCCCTTGGTTATGTTTAATTTGCTTTTTTTGCCAATGAACATTTTCAAGGAAGTATTGAAAGTATTCATGATATAGGAAATCGTATTGTCGGATTTGTCCGAGAGTATTTTATCTACCATCTCTTTAAATTATTTTTCGGAATCACTTTAGCCCGAAATATCCGGGTTATATATAATAAACTGTGGCCATTCCTCTTTTTTTAAGGATCTTCGTTCAACAATATATCTTCAAGAATCTGTGCAGCATCTTTTATGATTTTATCGCATAGTTTCTTTTCCCTGAGATGTTTCATCTCTTCAGGATCTGTTGGATTGATGTTGTTCATGGCAAGAATTTGTCCACACTCTAAGGTCTTTCTACGCTTAATAAAACGATGAGAAAATTCCTGGGTAATCTGGAAGCACCTATCCTTTGCATATTGGTTTCTTACCAGGCCTGCCCCGTATTTTAGTCCGATAATCATAATGGCACCACATACAGCACCACAGGTCTTGCCCTGGGCCATACCCCCGGCAAATCCACCGGAGATCCTTGTTGCGATTTCCGGGTCAAGATCGAACTCATCTGCGAATGCCATGACAATTGATTCAGAGCACATATATCCTTTCATGGAAAGATCAATTGCTTTTTTTACTTTGTTTGCATCTTTTAATTTTAACATTTTACTCTGCCCCCACAAAAATATTGTCACCGATGGTGACATTTTGTATAAAAAAAATTATCTGTTGAAGATACCGGTTAAAAGCAAATCTATGGCTTTATTGATTTGATCCCACCCTTTTTCAGATTCAAGATCAATACCGCCAAGAGAGCGGTTTATTCTTGATTTTACAATTAGTTGGTTCACAGCCCCCCCCATTAATACTATAATTGCAGACAAATTATCATCATCCGGTATGCCATCAAGAAAATCAAAGTATTGAAGAATCGTTTTGATACGAATATCTTCAAGTTGTTTTGTCAGTTCATTCCGTTCAAGAAGTTCCCATGCAAGAATGTCCTGTGTGACCGGCCGTTTTCTCAAGGCAGATAAAAAAGCTTTAAAAAAGTGGGCGATCTGTTTATCCGGGGACATTTTTAAAAGTCCATCGGGATCAGGGCCGATTATTTCGTTTACAGTGGGCCAGAAATCCATAGTCCTGCTGTATTCGCCAATTAACTGCGGTAATCCGCCAAAATACCGATAAACCAGAACTTTATCGACACCTGCAGCTTTGGCTACTTTATTGACGCCAAGTCCCTTAAATCCCTCTTTCCCCAGGACCTGCCCTACAGCCTTGATGAGTTTTTGTTTTGTTTGCTCTTTGCGGTCAGGTTGAATGGATTTTTTTTTCATTTTCTTATAAACTCCTATATTGTCACCAGTGGTGACAATATAGATCAACTGTCCACGCCTTGTCAAGAGAAAAAGTTGAATTGCCGATGCCATGCTTCAATTAGTTTTTACATTTGACTCCGCCGGATTGAATAAGTATATTAAGTCTATTAACAGATTAACCAGATAAACATTCTTTCAGCTATACAAATTGTTGATCCTTTTTCTATTTTACTAAATTGTTGCGTATTCTATTCATTGCGAAAATTAGAATCTGTTGAATGAAATGGATTACAATCATGTGTAATTTCTTAAAATTTAAACTTACGAAATACTAACCTGGTTCACATTAAATCGAAGTTTTTAAGTGGGGCAGGGGATATTGCATTGGCAAATTTTTAATGCCGCGAAAAGATAAAAACTCTAATTCTATACGCATTCTTTAATAGATATACCGGATGTACAGGCGTATTGAAATTTTTTTTATCGTGGAGTTATTTTAATTGGATTTTCAATCTTAAAAAAAGGAGAGAAGCTTTGAAGAAATTCAAATTGTTAACCGTTATTTTTTTATTTTTTGGTATTTTCCTTTTGTTTTTGCAGCCGTGCTTTGGCCTTGAAATTGGTACTGTACAAGAACCTCCCGGCAACTTTAAGGGTGCAGATGGTAAGCCGGACGGTCTGTCTGTGGATTTTGTAAAAGAGATTCAGAAAAGAATCGGCGATACAACCCCCATTAACATACTACCGGGTGCCCGTCTGATCCACAACTCTTTAACCAAGCCGGATTATGTGATCTTCAGTTTATCCAGAACAGGAGCCAGAGAGGAGAAGTACCACTGGATTACACTAATGATGCGAAAACCATTGGTGATGTTTGCCAAAAAAGGATCTGGAGTCAATGTAAAAACGCTGGACGATGCTAAAAAGGTCAGTGGCATCGGCGTTATGCGTTCAAGTGTGCAGCATGAATTTTTAACCAAGAACGGGTTTACAAATGCAAAACCGGTCATAGAGCATGAACAGAATGTTAAGAAGCTTTTAGCCGGAAGAGTTGACTTGGCTTACCACTCCATGCAGGGTATGGCTGGACTTTGTAAATCAATGGGTGTTGATTTCAATGAGTTAGAGCCTGTGCTTGTACTCCAGGTGTCAAAATCTTCCATTGCCATGTCAAAAAGTTCAGATCCGGGAATTGTAAAGAAATGGCAGGATACGGCAAAAGCGATTAAAGATGATGGTACATTTGAAAAAATGGCTCAAAAATGGGCCGAGTACACAGAAAAAACAATCAGTATCAAGTGCGAAGTAAAAGACGGGGCACTAAATTTCTGGCAGGATAAATAACATCATTATCCAGGCAAATGTGATTTGTTTGGCTCAACAGCCCGTAATTAATAGATCCCATGAATAGAAAAGCTGCTGAAAACATTGATTTCCAGCAGCTTTTCCAATTTAATTCATACCGCTTTTAATTACATCCCCAGGTATGCCTTTTTTACATCTTCGTTGGCCAAAAGATTTTCCCCGGTATCAGTAAGTGTGATGGCGCCATTTTCCATCACATAACCGCGATGGGCTGCTTTCAGGGCCAGGTTTGCGTTCTGCTCAACAATAAAAATCGTAGTCTTCTGCTCCTGGTTGATCTTTGCAATGATACTAAAAATCTGTTTCACAATAATGGGCGCCAGTCCCAGGGAAGGTTCATCCAGAAGAAGGACCTTTGGTCTGGACATCAGAGCCCGTGATATGGCCAACATCTGCTGTTCGCCACCGGAAAGGGTTCCGCCGGGCTGGTTTTTCCGGTCTGCCAGAATAGGAAAAAGCGAATAGACATAGTCCATATCCTTTTTAATCTCATCCTTATCCTGTCTTAAAAAAGCACCCATATCCAAGTTTTCTGCTACGGTGAGATAAGGGAAAATGCGTCGGCCTTCCGGCACCTGGCACACACCCATTTTAACAATTTCATCCGGCGGGGTATGGGTGATATCCTTACCATTGAGTTCTACTGTTCCTTCTTTCGCGGGAACAATACCGCTGGTGGTCATAAGTGTCGTTGACTTACCGGCACCATTGGCACCAATAAGGGAGATCACTTCTCCTTCCATAACTTCAATATCAATGCCTTTAAGTGCCTGGATATTGCCGTAATAAGTATGTATATTCGATAATTTAAGCATCTTCAGACTCATCTCCCAAATAGGCTTTGATTACTTGCGGATTGGATTTGACCTCTTCAGGGGTTCCTTCAGCGATTTTTTTACCATAATCCACAACATGAATTCTATCGGACAAACTCATGACCAGTTTCATGTCATGCTCAATCAATAGAATAGTCAGATCTTCATTATCCCTCAGCCAGATAATCAGGTCGTCCAGCTCTTTTGTCTCCTGGGGATTCATACCGGCAGCCGGTTCGTCCAACAACAGAAGAAAGGGATTTGTCGCAAGGGCTCGTGCAATTTCAAGTCGCCTTTGCGCGCCATAGGGAAGGTTAATGGCCTTTTCATTCACATATTTTTCAAGACCTATTTTTTCCAGGACTTCATAACTGTCTGCCACACATTTTTTTTCTTCATTTTTTTGGCTTGGAGGCTGTACCAGGGCGCCGAAAATTCCAGCATTCAACCGGCAGTGTCTGCCGATCATTACATTTTCAAGCACTGTCATTCCTTCAAAAAGTCGGATGTTCTGAAAGGTCCTTGCAAGACCCTTTTCAGTCACATGGTTGGGTTTTAGCCCTTTCAGACCCTGGGTGGATTTACCTGGCGGGGTGATCTCGACTTTTCCTTCCGAGGGCTCGTAAATACCGGTGATACAGTTGAAAAACGTTGTTTTTCCAGCACCGTTGGGGCCAATAAGGGCAGCAATCTGTCCTTTTTCAATGACAATATCAATGCCGTCCAGTGCCTTTAAACCACCGAAATTCATTGTCAGGTTTTTTACATTCAGTATCGGTTCCATAAATCTATTCTTCTACTTTTTCAAATTTATAAATTTTGCGAACGCTTTGTATTAGGCCTTCAGGTTTGAATACCATGACGATCACCTGGAGTGCGCCAAAAACAAGCATCCTGTATTCTGCCATTGCCCTTAAATATTCCGGTACCAATATCAGTACCAATGCTCCTGCAATGACGCCGATGGCTGATCCCATACCTCCAATAACTACAACACAAAGGATGGCAATGGATTCAAAAATGGTAAAGGACATAGGGTTGATGAAGCTTGTTTTTGCGGCAAATACAACTCCACCAAGACTCGCCCAGGTGGCGCCGAGGGCAAATGCCGTCAGTTTGGTCTTAAACTTATCTATGCCCATGGCCTGACAAGCGATTTCATCATCCCTCAATGCGATCCATGCACGCCCAATCCTTGAATTTTCAAGTCGATTGACGAAAAAGATGGTGAACAGCACCAATGCAATAACTATGAAATAAATATAAATAACGTTTTGGTGTTGATTTAATTCAAAGTTGAAAAAGGAGGGCGGGGGAATGTTGCCAATACCCCTGGGACCGTTTCCTAGCTCATCCCAGTTTTCCATGACGATCCTGATGATTTCGCCAAATCCCAGGGTAACAATGGCCAGGTAGTCACCGCGAAGCCTTAGAACCGGATATCCCAAAAGAGTACCTGCCATGGCGCCGAATACGGCACTAATTGGCAAAACAAGCCAGAAGCTGATGCCGAAATGCAGGTTCAAAAGAGCATAGGTATAGGCTCCTACACAATAAAATGCCACATATCCAAGATCAAGGAGCCCTGCAAGACCCACAACAATATTGAGTCCCAGTCCCAGCATGACATATACCAATGCAGAAATCATAATACTGGTATGGTACATGGGAAAAGCAAAAGGATATATAATGAAGAATATTGCAATAGCAGCTAAAAAAGGTGTTCGAAACCGGTCGTTTTGAAGCAGCCTATGAACAAAGGGAATATCCTCTTTGGTGTCGGATTTCTTTTTTTCTTCTTTTAACCGTAATAAATAATTCCACACAAGGGATGCAAAAAAGCCTGCAATCCCGATCCATAAAATATTGGTCCATCTCCAGACAATTATGTTCTTTATGGTATTGACACGGATGACCATGATGGGGAAAGTCAATACCATGAACCATAAAGCGATCCAAAATGATTGTTTAATCTCTTTTTTTGTAACCATAGTATTCTTTTCTATAAATAAAAGTTAAACTTTTTCTGTTTCTTTTCTACCCAGTATGCCGGAGGGCCTGAAAATCAGGATAACTACCAGAATGGTAAAGGCAAACACATCCTCATATTCGCTCCAGAAATAGCCGGTAAAGAAACTTTCGCTAATGCCTAAGACAAGGCTTCCTAATACTGCGCCAGGCACACTTCCAATACCACCTAAGACCGCTGCAATAAATGCTTTAAGACCGGCCAGAAAACCAATCATAAAGTTAATTTGACCCACATGACAAGCAATAAGAACACCGCCGATAGCGGCCGTGGCTGATCCGACCACAAAGGTGGTGGAAATTACCTTGTTGACATTGATGCCCACAAGGGAGGACATGACTTTGTCCTGGGCTGTCGCACGCATGGCCTTGCCAATCCGGGTGAATTTAATAAGCATCCCCAAAAGAATCATAACAACAATGGTGGTAATGATAATGGTTAATTCCACCGAGGTCATGATATGGGCATAAGGCTCCCAAAAATTGTAATCCGGAATCAGGCTTTCATAGGGCATGAATTCGGGTGTCTGGGCCAGCATGACATAGTTTTGTAAGAAAAGACTCATCCCAATGGCGGAAATAAGTGCGGAAAGTCTTGGTGCAGTTCTTAAGGGTTTGTAAGCGATTTTTTCAACTGTAAATCCATAGGCACAAGAATAGACAATAGCAAAAACAAAGGCAAGAATGACAATAACAGCTGAATTCCATCCCCAGAGTCCAAGGACACTGGCCACAATCAGCGATGTCATGGCACCAATCATATAGATCTCACCATGGGCGAAGTTGATCAGCTGGATAATCCCGTAGACCATGGTATATCCCAACGCGATCAGGGCATAAATACTTCCCCGGGTGAGGCCTCCCAAGACCAATTCTAAAAAGTAGACAGGATCGGTGATCAGTTCTCTAATCCCAAAAAAACCGAGGATGCCGATGATAACGATTCCTGATATAATATTAATCCAAAACATGTTAATTAATTTGAGACTCCTAAACTAAGTTAAATTAAAGTAAAATTATTCTTTAAAAAAACAGGAGCCATAATATGTGCCATATTACCGGGCTCCTGTTTTTTATAATCAGATATTAATTAACCTGCTGATATTTTCCGTCTATAACTTTGTACACAGAGAAACCAGCGCCGATAACATCCCCTTTGTCATCAAACCCGATTTCCCCTATAGGAGATTGGATTTTATTGGCTTTAAGGGCGGCCTTTAATTTTTCTTTGTCAAGGGAACCGGCTTTTTCTGCAGCATTGGCAAGGGCTTGAACACAAGCATATGCATTATGAAAGAATGTTCCCGGATCTTCGCCGTATTTTGCCTGATGTTTTTTAGTCAGCTCAATGTAAAGCGGGTTGTTGGAAGTGTCATTGGGACCTGTGGCATAGACGCCTTCTGCATATTTGCCGGCCAATGTGGTGAAGTTGTCACCGATGATGCCGTCACCGCCGAAGAAAGTAGTTTTTACTCTTTTCTTTTTCAAAAGCTGAACGATTTTAGAGGCGTCTGAATGGTACCCACCCCACATGGTTACTTCTGCTTTGGATCTTTTAATTTTCTGTACAATGGCTGTAAAGTCAACCGCACCAGTGGTTACCCCTTCAAAAAGAACGATTTCAACGCCACCGAGTGCTTCAAAATTCTTTCTGGCTAATTCCATCTGTCCTTTTCCATAATCACCTTTGTCATGGATTAAAGCGATTTTTGTAGCTTTGAGTTCATTTTTAACAAAAGAGGTCATCAGTGTGGCCTGGGCACCATCGTAGGAAATGGTTCTGAAAAAGTTGGGGTGCTCCCCCTTGAGTGTAAGGTCGTCATTGGTAGATGCCGGGGAGATAACAATAAGGCCTGCATCCTTGTAGATCTTATTGGCTGCGATTGTGGCACCGGAACATACATGGCCGACGATCATTTGCGCACCGTCAGATACAAGTTTTGTCGCCATATTTACCGAGACTTCCGGTTTACAAACATCGTCACCCACTAGCAATTCAAGTTGTTTACCTAAAACACCGCCTTTTGCATTAATGTCTTCTACAGCAATTTCGCAACCCCTTAATGCCGAAATACCATAAGGTGCAAGATCGCCGGAGATAACGCCGCCACTGCCGATTTTGATTGTATCTGCGAAACCAGGTGCAGCAAAAACAATCAATGCCAAAGACGCAAGTACTAAAGATTTAAAAAAGGATTTCATTTTTTTCTCCCCTCCATTTAGATTGTGATGTTTTTGTACAGCATAAACTACAATTGTATTCGTAAGTTTTGCAAATATAGAAAGGTAGGACCTTATAGTCAAGTAAAAATTATCTGATATCTTAAAAAAACAATGGCTCATTTACGGAACGTCAGGTATTTCGCTATGATAACTTGTATAGACAGGATATATCAACCGAATATTATTCGATGGATATTACTATCCGATTTTTTCAAAATGGCAAGTAAAATGACGTAAAAATTTTGTCTGATACGTGATTTTATAGCCGTAAATCTTATCCTTGTCTTTCCGGACGTCCTTGATCACTTCAATCAGATAATCAAAATGACTTTGTGTGTAGACCCTCCTTGGAAATGCCAATCTTACCAGCTCCAAAGGTGAAGCAAGCTCTTGGCCGGTTTTGTCAAAACTTCCAAACATAACACTCCCCAATTCAACTCCCCGAATTCCTCCTTTGATATATAACGAATTAATTACACCAATCCCCGGGTACTGCAGGGCAGGGATATGGGGCAGCATTTTTTTTGCATCAAGGAAGACTGCGTGCCCGCCTGCCGGTTTTACGATGGGGATTCCTAATTTTTCAAGGCGTTTGCTTACATATTTTACCGTGGCCTGACGATATTCCTGGTACTCATATTCCAGGGCTTCCATCAGTCCAACTGCAATCGCCTCAAGATCTCTGCCTGCCAATCCACCATACGTCGGAAAGCCTTCTCGAATAATAAGAAGGTTCCTGAAATTTTCTGCCCAGGTGTCGTCATTACAAATTAAAAAACCGCCGATGTTTGCCAGGCCGTCTTTTTTGCAACTCATGGTGGCACCGTCTGCATAGGAAAATATTTTTTGTGCGATTTCTAGCAGGGTATTATTTTCAAATCCCATTTCTCTTTTTTTGATGAAATATGCGTTTTCTGCAAATCTACAGGCATCAATGATCAATGGGATTTCATGTTTTTTTAATAGGTTTTTAATCTCTTTTATATTGGATAGGGATACAGGCTGGCCGCCGCCGGTATTGTTGGTCACTGTGATCATGCAAAAGGGGATTTTTTTAGGGCCGTTATCGGTAATGCATTGCTCTAATTTTGCAATGTCCATATTTCCTTTGAAAGGAGATTCGTCACTGGTATCAGCTCCTTCTTTGCATAACAGATTCGCGGCGATACCACCGACATATTCGATATTTGCCCGTGTGGTGTCAAAGTGGCTGTTATTGGGAATTACATCCCCTTTTTTTATTAATGTCTGGGCCAGAATGGCTTCTGCAGCCCGCCCCTGGTGGGTGGG
>JAAEMC010000412.1 GCA_024225895.1 Desulfobacteraceae bacterium
AACCTTTAACCCTTAACCCTTAACCCTTAACCCTTAACCCTTAACCCTTAACCTTTAACCCTTAACCTTTAACAGCATCTGTGCAACAGTCATTTTCATTTTTTGTGTTATTCCGGCAGACTGTTTCAGTTCTGCTTCCAATCTGGTCATCTCAAGATAAAGCGGGGTTCTGTCAAATTTAAAATAGGTCTTTCCCCCGGACTGGCCTGTGAAGAGTTCGCATCCCGGGCCGTAAAAAACATTTTGGCCCGGCCTGTGAAGTTCATGGGGAATACCGTGCAACCTGCATATCATGGGGCGGTAATCATATAATAAGCACAAGTCATTAAAATTAAGCGGACACATAAGCCGCAGCTTTATACCTTTATTATCTGCATCAGCCATTTCCCTGCACAGATCCGAAGCCCTTTTAATAACATCTTTTTGTATTCCGGGATCAAGGGATTCACAGCCCCTGAGAATATAAAAGTATTCCAGGAAAGTATGATGATAAAACCGGGTAAGACAGCAATTATCTTTGCACCCGGTGCAATGAAAGCCATAATAATCAGCAGCCTTTTTGTATTCCCTGTCCATGTCTGCATAAAGTTTTGCCAGCCTGTCAAAAAAGGGTAAAAACTTACTGGTCTGTAATCCGAATTTATCTGGCATTATCTCTCAAAATCCTTTTCCGGCTGTTCCGGAACCCGGGGATGAAATCTGAACTGCATTATGGCCTTTTTTCTCCATAAGATCAATAAGGCTGTTTTTCCCTACAAGATGCAGGCATCCGACTATCACCATTGCATTATCATCTTGTTTTATCAGATTTTCCATTGTCCTGATCCAGTTTTTATTCCTTTGAAC
>JAAEMC010000413.1 GCA_024225895.1 Desulfobacteraceae bacterium
AAAAAGAACTGTCGCTGCTGTTGCTTGACATAGATATTTTCAAGGTATCACTCAATTTTCAAGTTTTTCCTATTGATTGACTTTATTGACATTTTTCCAACAAACAATTTTATGGCTCTATCAATCAGTTCAACAAGTCATGATTTTGCAGATTCAACGACAAGATTGGCGATCAAAATTATAATTTATTGGAAATGCACATTTTAAAGTCAGGTTCAAAAAACTCGATCATCAAGTTATACGCTCGTTGACAAGAACAATGGCTCAATCGATCTCTATCCGGGCTAAAAGATCTGTGGATCAACCTTTCTCCGGGCCGACGATCCGGACGAAGACCTGGGCGCGAAATTTCTCGATCATCGTCGAACGGACTGTGGAAAAACGAAAAGAAAAATACGTTTACCAGTTTTTTTGATTTGACTCCCCGGACAAATTTCAGGATAATTACAGAATTAAGCACAAGGCAGCCGGAAGCTTTGTCCTGTCATACACCATAAAAAAAGCGATAACCGGTTTACACCCCTGATCTTGTAAAATCGGTTTCAATAAAGGAGGAAATCATGAGCAGCTTGGAGGCATTGTCCAAAAATGATCATGAATATAGAGACAAACAAGAAGAATCCCCCCTTGGGCAAAACGAACTGTCCAAAGACGGGCTGGCGGTGTCAGAAGCCGAATATTGGGAAAAATATTACAATGATCTTGATTTCAGTTACGAATGGAACGATGGCTATCTGGAGGTAAAACCTATGGCGGATGTAAAGGGGAGTGAAATTTACCGGTGGTTTTGTTTCATCCTGGAGTGTTATTTTGCAACATTTCCCATTGGCAGGATCATCAACCTGGATATCGGCTTTCGCTTGGCCCTTCCCCATAAAACCAGCATCCGAAAACCGGATCTTGCCGTGGTTTTAAACGACAATCCTGTAGCGATCGACGATGATGACTGCACCTATTCCGGCACATTCGATCTATGTGTCGAGTCATTGTCATACTCCACCCTGAAGGTAATGACACGGGATACGGTCGAAAAGAAAAGAGAATATGAGGGAATCGGTGTGAAAGAATATTACATCCTGGATGCCCGTGATCACGAGACCGCATTTTACAGCATCGATAAAAGCGGAAAATATAGAAGTATCGGCACAGGAAGCATTGTAAAATCTGCCATCCTTCCCGGATTCCAATTCCGATTGTCAGATCTGTATAGACAACCTCCTGTGGACGAACTGGCGCAAGATGAGATATATCACGCATATGTGTTTCCTTCATATAAAGAGGTGTTGGAAGAAAAAGAAAAGGAAA
>JAAEMC010000414.1 GCA_024225895.1 Desulfobacteraceae bacterium
ATCGTTTTTTATACTCGTTAAAGTGCGTCTTCCCCGGTTTCACCTGTCCTGACTCTTATGACCTGTTCAACGGGTAAAATAAATATCTTGCCATCTCCAATTTTTCCTGTGTTGGCTGCATCCAGGACCGCCTGGACAGCTTCTTCCAACCGTTGGTCGGAAACCACGATCTCGACCTTTATTTTTGGTACGAAATCCACAACATATTCCGCTCCACGGTAAATTTCCTTGTGTCCTTTTTGCCGGCCATACCCGTTCACCTCTGTTACGGTCATACCGTATATGCCGATTTCGCTTAACGCCTCTTTGACATCATCAAGCTTAAATGGTTTGATAATAGCTTCAATTTTCTTCATTTTTACCTCCTTTTGCTTTTTACTTTAGGTAAGTTTGATAAAATAGTGTGTTTTATTTTTTCAAGCTCTTGTTTTGATTCTATTTTCTGATCGTTTTCAACATTTTTAACATAAAAAATGTCCACTACCTGGTCTACTTTTGTTGCCACCATGGCAGCAGTGACATCCAACCCGCTTCTGTACAATGCATTGGTTACTGCAAACAAAAGCCCCGGGAAATCATATGTAAAGACTTCAATAATAGTAAAAAAGCTGGATGTTTCATTGTTTATACGAACACGGTTGGATTCCGGCGGTTTCCCGGATGATATCGTAATGGTCTTGGGAATTCTTTTTAAGGCTTTATCCAGAAAATGATCATCTTCATGGGCTCTTTTAAGGTCTGCTTCAGCCGCAGCCCATTTTTCTTTTTCAAAAATTCGGTCTTTTGGGGGCATGACATTGAAAATATCCAATACATTGCCTTCTCCAAAAGAATATGCCTGGGAAGCAACAATATCCAGGTGGTTCAAAAAAAATACACCAGCGATTTTTGAATAAAAACCCGGTTTGTCTTTTCCGCAAATGGAAACCATACGGACATCAGATCCGTTCTGTCGGGATATCTGCCAGATAAAATTTTGGTCTGTAAGATTTTTGTAAAGCTGGATATGCTGAACAATATCACTGGCCTGGACATAGAGAAGATAACGCAATGAAAGTGTGTCGAGCTGTTTATGGATTTCTTCTTTTCTCAAGTTTTCCCTCAGCAATTGAATCACCTGTTTTTTCTTTCTTTCGATGAGGTGGCGGCTCTTTTTTGTGGTGAGTTCTCCCACCTTGATGACACTTAAAGCCTTTAAGAACAAATCTTTTAGCAGATTCTCAGTCCAGTCGTTCCAAGCTTTGGGGCCGGTGGCTTTGGAATCGGCAACAGTCAGAAGGTAGAGCATTCGCAAAAGTCGTATCTTTTCGATCTTGTTGGCGGTAAATACAGCGGTCTCTTCGTCACTGATGTCCCTTCTTGTTGCGGTTTTGATTAAAAAAAGATGGTTTTCAATTAAAAAGACTGCATCCTCGATTTCACTTTTATTGAAATTAAACCTTTCCAGGATCGGTTTTGCAATCTTTGCCCCTCTTTTGGAATGTTCCTTGGCCGGATCGGCCTTGCCGATATCATGCAGCAGTGCAACCACCAACAGCAGATTCCTGTTGCGGACCTCACTGAATACAGCATGGTAAAGGCTGCCTGTATCTGAAGTCTGCGGTTTGCGAAAGCTGTTGATTATCTGGACGCACCGAATGGAATGCTTGTCCACGGGAAAGAGATGGTACTGGTTGTACTGGATTTTATTTACAACAGAGGAGAACTCTGGGATGAACTGCTCAAGGATGCCTGTGGAGAGCATAATATTGAGCACATTGAATTCCCAGAAAGACAATGAGAGAATCTTTTTGAATATGGCAACACATCTTTTGTCTTGTATAACCTCATGATCCACCATGTGTAAAAATTCACTGACCACACGTCGGGCTTCTATGGATAAAGGGATTCGTTTCTGGCCGCTTTCCAGGAAAATCTTAAGCAGGAGATCCGGGTGCTGCAGGATGACCACAGTGTTTGCAAAATAAAGCCGCCCTTTTTTGACCACAAGACCATGGACTTTTGTGGGCTTTGCTTTTGGGATTTCTTTTTTTTGATCACGGTTGGAAAGAATATCCTCAAAACAGACCTG
>JAAEMC010000415.1 GCA_024225895.1 Desulfobacteraceae bacterium
AAAAACAGTAAAATCCTTTCCTGCTTTTACGCCTGTCTTGACTGCCACACCCATTTCGATAATACCCTGAATATCCCAATCCAGGACATCCATGGATAATCTTTCTCTGGAAATAGCATACCGAAGGATACCGCCTAATTTTTGTGTTGCTTCAAAAACCATGGGTTCATGGCCCAAACGGGCACTGAAATAGCCTGCTGACAGACCTTCAACGCCACCGCCGACAATGGCTATTTTCTTACCTGAAGCCGGCGCCTTATAGGGCAGTATTCGCTTGTTTTGGTTCATTTCATAATCACAAACAAAGCGTTTCAGATGGTTGATGGCAACCGATTCATCTTGGAGAAGCCGCCGGCATTGAGTTTCACACGTAGCTGGACAGATTCGTGAAATGACTGTTGGAAAAGGATTTCTTTCTTTTATCACCTGAACCGAACCTTCATAATCTTTATGCCTGATACGGCGGATATATTCACGGATATCAATGCCGGTAGGACAGGCCCGCTGGCAGGGTGTGATACATTCCTGGTCCGTATATTCTCTCATAATCCGCCGGGTGATTGAAGTCAGTCTGATGATGTTTTTTGGGCATACTTTCTCACACGTACCACACCCTGTACATTTTTCCTGGTCCACTTTGGGAAGACCGTCCGGTCCTATTTCGAGTGCATCAAAAGGACATGCTTTCACACAAGTACCAAGCCCTAAGCAGCCGATCCGGCAGACCTTCATGCCACCTGATAGGAGAGTTGCAGCCCGGCAGTCATGGATGCCGTGGTATATGTAATTCATATCGGCATCATCTGTACTGTAAGAACACCCGGGTCCTGCAAATTCAGGTTCTTTGTCTGTCAGGGCAACCCCCATGATGGCGGCAATTGCCTGGGCCACATCATCTCCGGCAGCAACGCATGAATTGGCATCAGCCTCGCCGTTTACAATAGCCTCTGCGTTGGCATTACAGCCCGGAAGACCGCAACCGCCGCAGTTGGCACCGGGCAAGACATCATCAATTGCAGTAATCTTTGGATCCTCATACACATAAAATGCCTTGGAAGCGATGGCAAGTACCGCCCCCATGGCTATCCCTAGCCCTCCCATCATGAATATTGGTTGAAGCACAAACATTTATATAGCCTTACACTTTGCAATTAATTAGAATTGCGATGATTATATAGTAAAAATTCGTTTTTACTTAATAACCATCAGAAAATCGAAAAGTCAACAATATCAACAAATTTATTTTATCAAATTTATTTTATCCTGACATTGACATGGACCCCTTGTATACTATACTTAAAATTTGTTGTTGGAAAAGAATCAAATAGGGTTAAAATTCAAATCCAGGAAAATGTATCATGGAACAACATACCATAACAATAGACGATTTTTTATTTGCCTTTGAACAAGGGGAAACCATACTTAAAGTTGCCCAGCGGAACAAGATTAATATTCCGACATTGTGCCATTTAAAAAACACCATTCC
>JAAEMC010000416.1 GCA_024225895.1 Desulfobacteraceae bacterium
CACATGATAGACACAGGTACGGTAGTATCGGAACATATTGATACGATTTGCTATATTTTACAAAGGGCCTTTATTAAAAATGACAAAAATTCTAAAAACCATCATAAAAGTCTGGCCGGCGTTCTTGCTGATTCTTTTAATCCAGGGGTGTGCCTCATACCAGGGACAGGTTTCAGATCATTTTGACGGCAATAAATTTTATAACCCTGAACCAGACCATACATTTTTTGAACATATAAAATGGATGTGGGAGATGGAAACAGTCGAATGGCCGGACTGGATTGAGGATTCAAGACAACCGGCACCCCCGGAGCAAGTCAAGAACAAAGCTCTCAGAGTTACATATGTCAACCATGCCACGGTTCTGATTCAGATGGATGGTATTAATATCCTGACCGATCCAATATGGTCAAATAAAGCAGGGCCGCTCTCCTGGTTCGGAGCAGGCAGAATCCGCGCACCAGGGATTAAAATAAAGGATCTGCCCGAAATCCATCTCATTCTCATCAGCCATGACCATTATGATCACCTGGACATACCCTCACTAAAACTGATAGTCAACAAGCACCAGCCCATTATCATAGCAGGTCTCGGGGTAAGACAACGCCTTTCATCCATAAATGCCCGGCAAGTAGTTGAGTTGGACTGGTGGGAGGACTATGACTTTTCCAAAGAAATAAAGGTTACCTTTGTTCCGGCGCGTCACAATTCAGGCAGAGGATTTTTTGACAGCAACAAAACACTTTGGGGAGGATTTGTTGTCCAGGGTAATGCCGGGAATCTTATTTTCATGGGGGATACTGCCCTGGGAGAATTTGCCGGGAAAATTCAAAAAAAATATGATGGATTCCGTCTGGCCATCCTGCCTGTGGGCTCCTATAAAAAAAGATGGTTTATGAAAAACCAACACATGAACCCGGATGATGCTGTGCGGTTTCATAAGATGATTAAAGCAAAAAAAAGCATGGGTATTCATTTTGCCACTTTTAAGGAACATCCGGAGCAGACTGTTGATGCCCATGAAAAAGACCTTGCTCTGGCGATAAAAACCCATGGACTGCCGACATCTGATTTCTGGATTTTAAAATTCGGGGAAGGCAGGGATGTACCGCAATAGGTTCAAATTAAACCAAATCCAAAATCATATCTATTCCCGCACAATTT
This sequence comes from Desulfobacteraceae bacterium, assembly GCA_024225895.1. GTDB lineage: Bacteria > Desulfobacterota > Desulfobacteria > Desulfobacterales > Desulfobacteraceae > JAAEMC01. Next base: position 1,165 of record JAAEMC010000416.1, read on the forward strand.
ACTTTACATCCATTTAAGCCATATGTATATTTAGCCAAACAACTAAATATAATTGAGCCCATGGAAAAAACACTCAGTATTTTAAAAGCCTTATCCGATAAAAACCGGCTGCGCATCACAGCGGCCCTGCTTCATTATGACGAACTGTGCGCCTGTCAGATTACCGAACTTCTGCAATTATCCGGGGCCACGGTCTCCCGCCATCTCTCCTTGCTTCATCAAAGCAAGATATTAGGCCGCCGTAAAGATGGCAGATGGATCTTTTATTTTTTCCGGCCAAAGATCAAAGATG
>JAAEMC010000417.1 GCA_024225895.1 Desulfobacteraceae bacterium
AACGCATCAACAAAAGTCCTGGCAGGGTGTTTATTGCTCCACCGGGCAGGCATATGGTTGTAAAAGAAAAAAGAATAAAACTTTGGGATTCAAAACCTGTAAATTATTGCAAACCTTCTGTTGATGTGCTTTTTGGCTCTATTGCAAAAGAAAAGAATATAAGGCCTGTCGCAGTTTTACTGACCGGAATGGGTGATGACGGGGCAAAAGGTTTAAAAAATATCAGGGAAAGCCACGGCTATACAATCTGCCAGGATAAAGAGACATCAATCATTTTCGGTATGCCAAAAAAAGCAATTGAGCTTAATGCTGCCATACAGGTTTTACCTGATTACAAGATAAGTGAACAAATAATCAGCCTTACAACAAAAAAATAGAGGGGCATTTGACAATGACTGCCGAATCAGCCAAACCAGAGCCGGCAGAAGGCCGGAGGAAAAGCATACTTGTTGTAGATGACAGCCTGACCATTCGAATGCAGGTCAAAGATCTGCTGGAAGAGAACGGTTTCAAAGCACTCCTGGCTGAAAACGGTGAAACATGTCTTGCAACTATTGAAACACAGATTCCCTATGCCATATTGCTTGATATTGTCATGCCGGGTATGAACGGGATAGATGTTTGCAAAAAAATAAGGGCTGACAATAAATATAAAAATGTTCCGATTCTCATTCTGACTACCCAGGGAAATATTGACAGTAAAGTAAAAGGGCTGGCTGCCGGTGCTGATGATTATTTAACCAAACCTTTTGAGATCGAAGAACTTATGGCCCGGCTCAAAGCTGTATTTAGAACCAAAGAATTGTATGATAAGTTAAAAAGTGCCAATCAAAAAATCAAAGAACAGCAAAAATCCGTAGTAGAAGAAGAACGGCTTAAAGTTTTGCTCCAGATGGCAGGAGCCACAGCCCATGAACTGAATCAGCCTTTAATGATCCTGCTGGCAAATATTGAGATTTTGATGACGATTGACCACATTCCATCCGAAGTATCAAAATATTTGTCAGCCATAGAAGATTCAGGAAAGCGAATTAGCGAAATTGTAAAAACAATTCAAACAATACGCCATGATCAGATACAATCATATCCGGGTGGAAAAAGTATTGTTGATCTTCATTAAACCTTTAACCCGAATATTTCATGAGATTTTAACTAATATTTCAAAAACGTTATGATTACAATTGATTACATGGAAATTTTTGAGCAGATTAGAAAGACAAAGTGTCTTTTAAAGAAATGGCCGAAATCTCACCTTCCTGGCGAACCGATTTTGTCTCATCTGCTGCGTTGCAGGGCATTTGCGGTAAATAATTACAGCAG
>JAAEMC010000418.1 GCA_024225895.1 Desulfobacteraceae bacterium
TGGAGATAAAATTATTGATGTTTCTGGTGGGTTTAGCCACGGTTACAACACCTGCAATTTTTCCTTTCACCATTACAGGCGCGGCAACATAAAGTACGGTGGATGATTCTTTTTCAGGATTTTTTCGGCTGGATCTTGCGCCGTATTTTCCCTGCAATGTCAGATAAACATCCCGCCACTGGGAAAAATCCGTGCCCGGGGCTGCGATTCTCTTGGAATCAAAAAGGATGGTCCCTTTTGCATCGGTGATATAGACCCGCAAATCAACACTTTGTTTTTTAAGCTGGTATATCTGGGAGGAAAAAGTCATATCATATGCATGATCAAATATGCGGTGCAATTCTTTTGCAGAAAATGCATTGGCGGCCATATCGTGGGAAATCATGGAAGAAAGCAGCCTTGACTGATCAACCAGTGATTCTTCAACACCTTCAAGATATCTAAGCCTTATGTTTTTTAAGACATCCTGGGTCAGGTAATAAAAGCCTGCTCCCATGATGATCAAGACTGCTAAAAGAATCCGGGCGGCAAGTTTCATAGATCCTCTTTTAAAGAATATCCAAGGCTTCGATGGGTCTGTATGGGATCAAGTTCCGGTCGGATTTTCTTAAGCTTTGTCCGCAGATTCTTTATGTGGGCATCAATGGTCCGGTCCATGCTCATTTCAGGATTGTCCCAGGCAAGTTCCATTAATTTCTCTCTGGAGAAAATCCGGCCCGGCCTGGAAATAAAAA
>JAAEMC010000419.1 GCA_024225895.1 Desulfobacteraceae bacterium
TCGCATTAGGAGAAATGATTTAACCATTGGAAATTATAGATATGTTTTTTTAAATTGCCTCATTGGATTGTTTTTGATAAATAAGAAAGTAATTTTTCCTTTCTCAATTTTATTATGTACTATCCGGCTATGGCCCTTATTATGCAGTATCAGGGCCAGGTTGAGTGAGCTGCTGTCGAGCCTGGAAGAGTTTGAGGCAAAGACACTAATGACGCTACAAAATACAATGCTCATTGATGAAATTAAATAATTTGCCTGCCTGAAAAAACTATTGTACAGCAATACTATCATGATTTGCTTATACAAAAGGAAAAAGGGCAGGCTAAAGAAATTGATATGGAAATACGGCTTGCAATTTTAAGCCGTTTTCTTAACATGATTAAAACAATGTTGCAGCGTGTTAAAAACTATTGAATACGGTTGGATATTTTAATGAAAAGAAAACCATTGGTACTTGCAGTTGATGACCGGCCTCAGAATCTTCAATTTTTAGGCAAACTTCTCTCAGATAATGGATATGATGTGGCCTTGGCCCAAAACGGCATGCAGGCGTTAAATTTTGTCCAGAACAATGAACCGCATATTATTTTACTGGACATAATAATGCCGAAAATGGATGGATACGAGGTCTGTGAAAGACTGAAAGCCGATGCATCCACTGCACATATCCCGGTGATATTTCTAACCGCAAAAATCGAAACTGATGATGTCGTCAAAGGATTTAATGTGGGAGGGATTGATTATGTAACAAAACCTTTTAATTCTGCTGAACTTTTAGCCAGGGTAAAAACCCAGGTGGAAATCAAGATACTACGAGGGTTGCTCCCTATGTGTTCTAAATGCAAAAAAATCCGTAACGACAAAGGGTTTTGGAAAGAGGTGGATTCATATCTGGAAGAATTTTCCATGTTAACCTTTTCGCATGGTTTGTGTCCGGATTGCCTGGATACACTTTATGGTGAAAAACCATGGTTTAAAAAAGCACAAAAACAGAAGCGGTCCAGATAAAAAACATGCCTGTTACCTCAGTATTCGCCATCTTTGCGGATATTGCATCAATATTAAGAATAAATTTATTTAAAATTAATATGTCTTTTTAATACAAATTGTTATGGGCACATTTTTTGATAAACCGGTGAATTTTTACCTTATCTTAGCCAACTTAAGTTTGTGGTATCTGCTTCATTGCAGGGCATTTGTGGTAAATGATTACAAAGTTATGCCCTGGAACCCAGCAATTTTTCGCTTAAACAAACTTGATTTGTGAACTATCCGGGCCAAAGAAAATCAAGTTATTTTTGGATATCTTTGATTGCATTTTCTTAAGATTGCTTTATGTTATACCAAAATGTCAAAAATATATTCCGCTAAAGCAGAATTGAGACGTTTGACTTATGTTTTCGAATTTATGAGGCATTTGGTTTCTGGCGATTGCTATACACTATTTGGTTATTTACAAAAATCATTTTTGCAATCGCAATAAGTGTCAATGAATTAACAATTATTGTGTGGAGTGAATATGAGTAAGATTATTGCGATGGCTGGCAAAGGGGGTGTCGGAAAAACTACTGTTTCCGCCCTGGTTGCACGATATTTTGCAAAAAATGAAAAAACACCGCTTCTGGCAATTGATGCGGATCCTAATAGTAATCTTGGTGAGACATTGGGACTTGAGATCAGTAAGACCGTGGGAGATATCAGAGAGGATTTTATGAAAGATCCCCAGGGTGTCCCTTCTGGAATGGACAAAACCCTTTACCTTGAAATGCTGATGAACCAGGTTCTCATTGAGCAGGATTCCTTTGATCTTCTGGTCATGGGCCGCCAGGAAGGCCAAGGTTGTTATTGTATGGTAAACAACATCCTCAACCGTTTTGCAGAGGAGTTGGAGTCCAATTACCAATATCTTCTGGTGGATAACGAGGCGGGCATGGAACACTTAAGCCGGCGGACCACAGGAAAGGTGGATATGCTGTTGATGGTTACCGACTATGCCTTGAGGGGGTTGCGGGCAGTGGGCAGAATCAATGAAATGCTTTCTGATCTTAAATTGGAGGTTCTAAATAAAGGTCTTATTGTCAACCGGGCGCCTGAGAAACTCTCTGATGCCTTTCTTGCGGAAACAGAGCAGATCGGGGTCCCAATTATCTGCACCATCCCGGATGACGCAGCCCTTTTGGAATTTGATATGGAAAGAAAGTCTTTGATGGATCTTGATAGTGACTCACCGGCAGTCATGGCGGTTGACCACATGATGTCACGAGTCAAAGAGATAATTGTCTGATCATGGGATATATATTTGATTTCAAGAATGCCAGTGTTTACGATACCTGGTTTGAACAACCGAAAAACCGGTATTGCCTGGATCTTGAAATCAAATTGATGATAGACCTTCTATCCCCTAAAAAGGGGCAGCGGATACTTGATATTGGCTGTGGAACGGGAAAGAGTCTTGAACCTTTAATGGAAAAAGGACTCAATCTTACCGGTATTGATCCCTCCCAATATATGCTGGATGCGGCATCAAAAAAAATTAAGCAGAAGGCAGATCTGCATAAAGCCTTTGCAGAGGATTTACCCTTTGAAGATAATGCCTTTGACAGTGCTGTCTTTTTTACCAGCCTTGAATTTACCGAACGTCCGGCAAAGGCGGTTGAAGAAGCTTGCAGGGTTGCCAAGGATAGTGTTGTTATTATTGTTTTAAACCGGCATGCTCCCTTGAATATCATCAGAAAGCTGAAAAGTCTTTTTATCCCCAGCCTTTATGTACATGCCCGGTTTTTCAGCATATGGGAACTAAAGCAGATTCTGTCTGCTATTTTGGGCAATGTTCCCATCACCTGGAAAACCACTTTGCAGTTTCCATTTGCATCCGGCAGGGTTGCTTCTTATATTGAGAATATCGGTATAGTCCAAAAATCATTCTTTGGTACAATGATCGGTATGCGAATCAAACCGGTCCCAAAATTCAGGTCAAGGCCGATGGCATTGAAGATAAAGAAACACAAAGGCTATACGCCTGCGACAGGCCTGGTCAGAATAGGAATGGATGATAATGGAAACCCTTATATATGAACAGATAGGCAAAAAGAAGGTAAAATGCGGCATCTGTAGCCATTTTTGTATTATCGAAGAGGGGAAAAGAGGATTGTGTTGTGTCCGCGAAAACCAAGGCGGAAAGCTCTATTCTCTTGTTTATTCCAAACTCATTGCCACCAGTATAGATCCCATCGAAAAAAAGCCTGTTTTCCATTTAAAGCCAGGCTCCTATTCCTATTCCATTGCAACGGTGGGGTGCAATTTTAAATGCGTCTTTTGCCAGAATGCCAATATTGCCCAGATGCCTGGGGATCATCAGGGGCTTATCCAGGGTAAAGAGATGACGCCCGCAAAGATTGTCGACCAGGCCGTAAAAACAGGTTGCGCCAGCATTTCATATACCTATACCGAACCCACCGTCTATTTTGAACTGGCTTTTGAAACTGCCAAACTGGCCAAGGCCGAAGGGTTGCTGAATATATTTGTCACCAACGGGTTTATGAGCGCTAAAGCCCTTGAAATGGTGGCCCCTTATCTGGATGCGGCCAATGTGGATTTGAAATCATTTTCTGATAAATTTTATCAAAAATACTGCAAGGCAAGGCTTGAACCGGTAAAAGAGAATCTTAAAGCCATGAAAGCTTTGGGGATCTTAAAAGAGATCACCACCTTAGTCATTCCTTCGCTAAATGATGACATAGATGAGATCCGCGCCATGGCATCCTTTATCCATAACGAATTGGGATCTGAAACCCCCTGGCATATTTCACGGTTTCATCCAAGCTATAAGTTGGACAAGATCGGTCCAACACCTGTTCAAACCCTGGAAAAGATATACCAGGCAGGCAAAGATGCCGGGTTAAAATATGTCTATACCGGTAATGCGCCCGGCCTGGCTTCTGAAAACACCTATTGCCATGCCTGCGATACGGTCTTGATAAAAAGGCACGGGTATGATATTGAAAA
>JAAEMC010000420.1 GCA_024225895.1 Desulfobacteraceae bacterium
ACTATTTAACAATTATCATTCCCCGGCCATTGGTTCATACGCAGCACAAGCAGAATCCCGAATTTATAATATCTTAAGATTTGGAGATGATTTAGCACTGAATCTTATTAAAACCGAGGGTATGGAAAAGTATGGGGCCTTATATGCGTTACCGTTCAACAGCTGGGATACGGCATTGGTGTTTGAATCCGAGGGTGCAAGGACAGAGGTGGTTTCAGAACCTTTTAATGAACTCGATATCACCGGAAGGGCGGCCAGTTTTTCTTTGGCCCTTAGACAACCCTTATTCAGGTCCCTGGCAAGGGAATTTGCGCTCCAGGTAAAACTGGAACATAAATATAGCAAAACCTATCTTTTTGATGAGCCTTTTTCCTTTTCCCAAGGGGCGGTGGACGGTGAGACCCGTACCACAGTTCTTGAACTGGCCCAGGAATGGGTCAGCCGGGGCCTAACCCATGCCGCTGTGATCAGATCTGGATTCAATTTCGGCCTGGATTTGCTGGATGCTACAATGGGCAGTGAAGAACCGGACGGCCAGTTTTTTTATTGGGCCGGAGAGGCGCAATGGATCCAATCAATCCCCTGGCTGGAAAGCCAGGTCAAGCTGAATCTGAATGCTCAATGGTCAAATGACCCCCTTTTATCCCTGGAAAAATTTACCATTGGTGGACACGATACGGTTCGGGGCTACCGGGAGAATCTGTTGACAACCGATAATGCAGTGATTGCATCCATTGAATGGCGCGTTCCTGTGGGCAGGATCAAACCTGTCTTTTTCAGCCGTGATGACCAGGACGGTAATATCTCTCTTGCACTATTTTATGACTTTGGCCGGGGAAGTGATGAAGACGGGGACACCTCCCGGATATACAGCCTGGGAACAGGGATTCGCTGGGCTATGACCCAAAACATCTTTCTGGAGGTTTTTTATGCTTATGCGATGAAATCCGTGGATCTTCCTCCGGATAATGACCTCCAGGATGACGGTATCCATTTCCAGTTTAAAGCGATTTTGTTTTAACAATGGCAGAATCTTAATAGAGAAAAAGGAACAAAGGGACAGCCTATGAAATTTTCAATAAAATTCCCGGTCTCACAGGCATTGGTTCATTGGGTGTTTTTGATCCTGCTTCATGGGACGCTTTTCTCTTTTTCCATGACACAGATCAGCCGGGCCCAGAGCCTGGAAGCAAATGGTTCCGGGAATCCTGTTATTGAAGAAGCATTGGCGAACCTTAAAGTCAATGATCTGCCCGAAACTGTAAAGATCCTGGAAAACAGAATAAAAGATCTTGATCCCGGAATTGCTTTTCTTGAATATATTGATTGTGTGCTCCTGCTTGAATCTGCTTACAGGACCATGGGAATGCACACCATTGCCCTGGATCGTATGATCCGGACAGTTGAAGTAATAGAAAAGCAGGGTTCCCACCGTGCAAAGGCAATTTTTTTCAGCACATTGTCCGATCTTTATCTTACCATGGGAAATTTAAACCAGGCCATGCCCTATGCTGAAAAGGCCAGGGAACATGCCCGTATAATAAATGATCCCCGGTTGATTGCATCGGTGTTGAATAATTACGCAAATGTCCTTGCCTGTTCAGAAGATACGGTTGATGCATTAATGGCTTTTGACAATGCATTAAGCCATGTTGAAAAAATAAAGCATAAATCATCCCTGGATCTGGGTCTTAAAACTGCCATTCAAATCAACCGATTAAAATTACTGGTCATAACCCGGCACCTTGATTTGATTGTCCATGACATGGAAAATGTTTATAGCACCATTGACGGCCTGACAGATTCTCCTCAAAAGGCGGATCAATTCCTGTCGTTTGGCAAAATACTGGTGACAGCATTGGAAAATGAACAAGGCCCAATGGCAGGTGAGGACAGAGATATTCAAAAAGGCATGGCATATAAGGCTTTTACTGAGTCGCGACGGATTGCCTTTCAGCTTAAAATGCATCAAAGGGAAGCAATGGCCACCGGCAGCCTGGGAAAACTATATGAAATTGATACCAGGTTTGATGAGGCCATTCTTTTGACAAAACAGGCCATTGTATTGTCGCTGCAGTCAAAACTGCCTGAAAAATTATATTTGTGGCAATGGCAATTGGGCCGGTTGCTCAAAAAAACCGGGAAATCGGATGCTTCAATCCATTCCTACGAACAGGCCATTGACACGCTGGAGCCCATTAAAACAGTTCTTTTCAAGGGATTTCGTGGACGGCATGAGCATTTTCGCCAGAAAGTCAGGCCGGTTTACCTGGAACTTGCCCAATTGTATTTGGAAAATGCCACAAAATTGCCTGAAGGCGAATTGAAAAAAGACTGGCTTATAAGGGCCCGCGATACCATGGAGAAACTTAAAATTCTGCAACTTCAGGATTTCTTCCAGGATGAGTGTATTGCTGCCGCAGAAAAACAGCTGACACGAATTGATCATCCAGACCCTAATACCGCCATCATTTATCCTATTTTAATGCCCGGTTCAATTCAAATTCTACTCTTTTTTTCGGACAGAGTCAGCCATTTGAGCATTCCCATGGATTATAAAGATCTGGAAAGAAACGTTAAAGAATTCAGAAAACGGCTTCAGAACATGTCGCACCAGAGATATCGATTTTATTCACAAAAACTTTATAACAGCCTGATAAGGCCTCTGGAGAATGAACTTGAAATGCACAAAATAAGGACCCTGGTCATCGTACCGGACGGTGTGCTGCATTTGATTCCGTTTTCCGCCCTGTACAACGGAACATCATATCTTGTGGAAAAGTATGAACTTTCCACAGTTCCCGGCGTAACCCTGGTCAGCTCAGGCTCTTTTGACCCGGACAAGGCCAATATCCTTTTGGGTGGATTGTCCGGGGGAATCACCAATTTCCAGGATCTGCCCCATGTGCCCCAGGAACTTGCGACAATAAAGGACCTGGCAAAAGGAACCATCCTATTGGATAAGGATTTTACCTTAGAGAACCTGGAAAGCCATCTGGAAAAACAAAATTACAATATGGTCCATCTGGCGACGCATGGCGTATTTGAACCAGATGCCAGGTCAAACTACCTGAAGACCCATGATGGAAAAATCACCATGGAGGAGTTAAGACAGCTCATGGCAATCACCCGGTTCCGCAAAAAGCCGGTTGAGCTGTTGACCTTAAGTTCCTGCCAGACTGCTTTAGGTGATGAGAGAGCCGCCCTGGGGCTCGGTGGTGTGGCGCTGAAGGCCGGCGTTGAAACTTCTTTGGCCACATTGTGGCTGGTCAGTGATAAAGCGGCTTCCATGGTGACAACTGAATTTTACCGCCAGCTTTTAACCCAGGATGCAACAAAGGCACAGGCCCTTCAACAGGCACAAAAAAAATTGATCCAGGATCCCTTGTTTAGTCATCCGGCATTCTGGGCACCCTTTCTTTTGATCGGTGGGTGGCTGTAAGTCTTTTGCCTGGGTGCTCATACGCTTAAGAGTCTGTGTTATTGTTCGATTGGCCCAACACACAGGTAAAGCACCTATATCAACCATCGTAATTTTATTGATATCAAACCAATAAAAATCACACCCCTTCTAAAAAAAAACGACAAATTAACTCCTTTAGGCCGTCTACAAATCTAAGTGGTATGAATCCAAAGGTCATTGGGACCCGGCTGATTTAATAAAACTTTAAAACAGAAAGGATGGCTTTATGAAGAAAATAATTTGCTCAATGCTGGCTGTGTTTCTGGTTTTTGGGACAGCGTTTGCTGCTCCAAAAAAAAATCAGACAGATAAGACAGCCGCAGTTAAAACCCAGAAAGTGAATTCAGGAAAAAAACTTGTAAAATCGGATGGAACATCTGTTACGGCAATGAGCACCAACACGCCTATACTGATTCCTGATGGAGATGAAAACGGAATTGAATCATCAATTTCCATTACCGAACAGGGATATGTGTCTGATATCAAAGTGAATTTGAATCTCACCCATAAGTTCAACGATGATTTAATGGTCTACCTGGTTTCTCCTTCAGGAAATTACGTGGCATTGTTTGATCTTTTAAGTTACTACTTCGATGACTACAACGAAGACTGGGATGATGACTGGAACGATGATTCAAACAGTGATGACGACTGGGATGATGATTCAAACGGTGATGACGATTGGGACAGCGGATCAAACGGTGATGATGACTGGGACGACGACGATTGGGACAGCGGATCAAACGGTGATGATGACTGGGACGACGACGACTGGGACAGTGGGTCAAACGGTGATGACGACTGGGACGACGACGACTGGGACAGCGGCTCAAACGGTGATGA
>JAAEMC010000421.1 GCA_024225895.1 Desulfobacteraceae bacterium
GACCGGATTCCGGTCTTGTTAATCATATCCAGCTTTTCCAAAATCTGTCTTTTTTCACAATAGTCACGGATATTTTTAAGTGTAATCCCGGTTTCTTCGGCAGCTGTTTGATTAGCGGGAATATCTTTGGACAGGCGGTTGTAGATTACCTGGGCATTCTGCATCATGCCGGCCAGAGGATTGTTGATTTCATGGGCCATGCCGGCAGCCAGTCCGCCCACGGACATCATTTTTTCAGACTGGATCATCATTTCTTCCATGGCAGCCTGGTCCGTGATATCATCCACGCGGATCACCACCCCGTCCACAATGTTTTTTCCTTTATCACCCGGGCTGATCAAAGGGTAAATAATAATATCCTCAAACCGGATTTTGCCATTGGATTGGTATTTTTGTTTGAGCCTTGTTTTAATCTTTCTGGATTGAATGGCATCCTGCACTTGGTCCATGTGCTCTGCCAGGCGGGGGAAAACAGTTTCAACGGTTTTGCCAAGCGCTTGATCCGCATTTACGCCTGTCTCCAGTTCTGCTTGAAGGTTCCATTGGGTAATCTTACCTTGTTTGTCCACTACCACCAGTACAGAGGGCATGGAATTAATAATATTGTACAGATAATTGCGCAACTGGTCGAGCTGGTTCTGGGAGTGCTTTTTATCAATGACTGTTGCGATCTGGTGGGAGACCATGGTCAGAATATCCAGGTCTCTTTTTGAAAAATACTTTGGATCATCATAACTTTGAGTGGCAATTATTCCCAATACTTTACGATCTCGTTTTAAGGGAATGCCCAGCCAGATTTTGGGCGGGGTGCCGATGATCCTGTTTTCAGCCGCCCTTTTTTTCAGCATTTTCTGGGTTAAAAAAAGGGGCTCGCCCTTTAAAAAAACTTCACCGGTCAAAGAATTTTTTTTTGGCAAAGGTCTACTGTCCAGGACATCGATATCCATTTCATCCACATAAAAAGGGACGCGCAAGGTGTCATCTGTTTCACTATGAATGGCAATAAAAAAATTTTTTAAATTCATCAACCGGTTCAAAGAATAATAAATAGACCGGTAAAGATCATCTATATCATGGGTGGTATTGACGGCATTTGAAATGTCAAACAGGGTCCGTGTGATTTTTCCGGCAAGGTCTTTTTCATGGCTTAAGGCGGTCAGTTCCCGGATTCTTCTTTCAAGTTCTTCATAAGTGGGTTTGTCTTCCATGCCGTTTCCTCTGGGTTTTGCAGCGCTTTTGCGAATGTTTGAATTTGGAGTGGCCAGTCCCGATTTTAACGGAAACTATTTTAACGGAAATTGTGATAATAAGCAAATATTAGAAGGTTACCACTTTGCATAGTGCTCTTCCGCTACACCGCCCACATCTGAAAAAGTAAGCACCTCTCCCTTGGGTGGTCGAATAATTCCTTCAAATGTCCCGCATGGCTGGATAAATTTTGAGATCACAATACCAAAATTTTCATTGGCCTGCCGCATACCTTCGGGTTTGAAAACAAGGGATATAGCCTGGTCCCGGGTTTCAATTTTCCAAGGTGAAAGCGGAGCCTTGGATGAATAAGTGAAAATGGCCTCATCCGTTAAAATCGGTTGCCCGTCCAGCCAGATCACATTTTCCAATCGGCCGTTTTCATAGACACCTTTAGAAAAATTAAATCCGATCCTGGTACCGTTATCGGTCCGTCCGCTGCCACAGGCCCAGTTCCAGAATGTTTGCCGATTATAAAATCCATTGGTCCAGTCAAACACGGCAAAAGAATTATTCTCATCTATCTCAATCGTTTTGTCATGGATGCGGATGCTGCCTTTGGCTGTAAGACCGGCTGTTTTTGTGGTAAAAGCGTTTTTACCCTTTCCCATGGGCATCAGAAAATGCAAGGGTCTTACCTGTCCGGCCGGTTGGATGACTTCAATATCCGCAACAAGGGGTATCTTTTTTGAAGCAAAGTCCACCTGGATACGGCGGCGGCCTTTTTCAAGGTCGTGGATCATTTCCACTAGAGCCCCCATTGATTTAAACCGGCAGATCCCCTTGTCCGGGTGCCGGTCGAACCGTGTTTGCCCCAATGGCGGCAGGACATTGGAATATTCAATGATCTCTTTGGTTTTCCGGTCAAAAACATAGGCAAAGGCACTGGTAATAAAACTTAGGTGGATGACGGCACAGCC
>JAAEMC010000422.1 GCA_024225895.1 Desulfobacteraceae bacterium
ATGATGATTTCATAGGACATATCCTTTTTGATAATTTCAACCGGCAGAATACCGGCACCTGTTTTATGCAAAACAACGCATGAATCCATCTGGTTTTCAAGGGCTCTGACAAAATGGGCTGCAATGGTGGCATGACCGCAGATGGGCACCTCGGTGGCAGGTGTGAAATACCGGAGCCAGACATCGTGGTCATCACCCTGGGCAGAAAGGATAAAGGCGGTTTCCGAATTGTTCATCTCCCTTGCAATGACCAGCATTTGGTCTTTCGAGAGAGCGTCGGCATCCAGAACTACACCAGCCGGGTTTCCTTTGAATTTTTCATTGGTAAAGGAATCAATCTGGTAAATGGATATTGGTTTCATGGTTTAATTTAGATTTTATTGACAACAGGGTATTTGATTTTTTGCATGGGCTGCAATGTGTTGAAATTGATTTCTGAATTATATTTCTTTACCAGCCAGAACGGAATTTCGAAATTATTAACACAAAGCCGCCAGATATTATCCCCATTTTTAATATCATATGTCTGGATTTCTTCTATGGCGTAAGCGGCAAAAAAATCTTCTGTCAGTTCTTTATGGTATTCATACCGTCTTTCCTCAAATTGGGTCGGGGTTACATTTAAAAGCGGAATTTTGATGGTCTGGCTGATGGAAATAGTTTTCCCATAAGGCAGGTTGTTTAGATTCCTTAATTTTTTGGTGGTAATTTCAAGCCATTCCGCATAATGACCCAATGTCTCTTCTGCCTCCACTTTGATGGTCCCGGTAATCGTATTTTTTTTTGTTTTAG
>JAAEMC010000423.1 GCA_024225895.1 Desulfobacteraceae bacterium
AGAAGTTTAAAAAAATGCGGCTATCAACCAGAAAGAGAAGAATGAAACGTATGATTACAAGGAATTTGGTCAAGGAATTTTTCATAATCTGCTTACTGTTCTCGCTGTCAACGGATTCTCTAGGCGCCCCTGTTATCAAAGTACGCGTGAATGATATGCCGCCTCAATACATATTGGAAAATGGAAAATGGAAAGGATTTGCCATTGAATTGATGGAAGCATTACTCAATGAGGCGGGCTGCAAGGCAGAATACATGAAACTGCCTTGGGCAAGAGCACTTTTAGAGTTGGAAGACGGAAGAATCGATGCCGTGATGAATGTCAGTTATACATCGGAACGTGCGAAGAAATTTTATTTCATATGGGCAACGAACTATGAAACCGGCATCATTATCGTAAAAAAGAATTCGAATTATTCGATCGATTCGTTGGATGATTTTAAACGCTTGCCCGATAAAATCGGATTTGAGCGTGGGAATGTCTACAGTGATGAATTCAACGAAAAATTCAAGAATGACAAGGTATTCAGAGATGTCTTTTATGCAATGTCCAATTCTCAAATGATTCCGAACATGATCCAGGAAGAAAAATTTATAGGTGCCCTTGGGTTATTACTCAATGCGCAATATCAAATAAAAACAGATCCGAGATTCACCAATCTGAAAGTTCATCCTTTCCAAATATCCAAACAACCCAATTTCTTCGCGTTCAGTAGAAAATCGGTTTCCAAGGATTTGATACTAAAACTCCATGAAGCGAACATTCGGGCCATAGCGAAAGGGAGTTACGGCAAGATTATGAGGAAATGGAAGGAATGATTCCCAGAACTCAGTAATTATGCGAATGGGGTCAAACCCCATTGCGCGCGTGGAACAATTCATGGTGGGTGTGATGTCTGGATGTTAAAAGAACTGTGAAACCACATAACAAGCGCTTGAACTGTGGACCCGGCTATACGCGCGCGTTTTCAAACGTTGTTGTTTATTGAATTTATTAAGTTTTTTAAAGTCTGTCGCTTCCCACGCCGGGCCAATCCCGGCCGCTTCCCACGATTACGAATTTAAAGGGTAGAAAAGATGTGAGGGATGCAGGGGACACCTAATAAGGTAATTGTGATGGCGTGGGGTGGCCTGGACGGGGTCGGAGTCGATTGTGGAGTGTGGGTGTCTATATTATGATCTTTGGACGCGATAAGGATCTCATCGGTGTGCCTCTCGTTCATTTGAAATTCAGTCATAACAGTCTCCTCTGGTTGTTGAATTGCGTATGTGTTTCAGTAACAAAGTATCGACGTCTTGTCAATATTATCGCCCTATCGTCAGCAATTCTCTCGCGAATGGGGTCAAACCAAATTAACTGCCTGATATAATAATAGATCGTCTATGTTTTCAGTCATATATGGTGTCTATCCAGAGCTTTTTAGCATCAAAATGGGCAAGATAAGACGAAACGTCCTCCCTAAGATCATATGCATCACATGAATGATGGATTTTTCGCCCACAGGCTCTTGATTTTCTTGTTCCGTCCATAACGAGCAGATGGACATGATTTGAAAGTGGCAATATAATTTAAAACTGCAAGTTTGTAGCGCTTCTTTGCCTCAGCCAGCCATCGGATCCAGTTTCGCCGGTCTTTTAAAAATTTAAGCAGGAAATCTCTTTTGTGGCATCGATGAGTGATATGCCAGATCTGTCCGGGGATATGATGTCTTGTTGCCCTTGCCATACTTCCATTCTATCATGAACTTTTTAATACCCAAAACGCCAGGATAGAGCTCTCAATGACTCATTTTTTTAATGAATTTCTTTAGTTTTCAAAAGGTTGGCTTGGTTTGACCCCATTGCCAATTTGACCCCATTGCCAATTGCCAGGTCATTGCAGCCGTTAATTGCAATAGACATGTTTGGTGTTTGCACGATTGGGAACGTCTCGAAAACTCCAATTTTATTGTCATTATTGGTCACTATTGGTCGGTATTAGAAGAATTCTGATTTATTTCTAACAATAGTTGACAATCAATTACAATATAGCTATATCAGGCTGATTGTTTAGTGGAAGGCCACCTAAGTCGGGGAACAAGCCTGACTGACAAGAAATGCAGAGTTGATTGAGATAATTCAGAGGAGATCTTGAGAATGGTAAAACGTGTATTATTTAATTTGGTTCTTTTATTAATACTGTGTGCAAGTCAGGTGACGGCGCAAGAAAATCAGTCCGGCCAGGTTTTCGATCTTGGAGAGGTCGTTGTGACCGGGCAATCAGAAAAAAAGAATCAAATAGCCACAGTAAATGAAATATCTATTGAGGATATTAAAATGCAGGGAGCCCAGACTGTAGCGCAAGCTCTTGAATTAATTCCCGGTGTTGATATCAGAATTGGAAACAAAGGGCAGGCTGATATAAAATTGAGAGGTTTTGATCAAAACTGTGTAAAAGTTCTCATAGATGGCGTTCCTTCCCGTTCAACCTTTTATAGTTATCTTGATTTGGGGCAGATTCCCATAGATTCTGTTGCAAAAATCAAGGTAATAAAAGGAGCTTCATCAGTATTATACGGTTCAAACACCATGGGCGGTGTAATCAATATTATAACAAAGAAAGGTGGTAAAAAGCCCTACACAAGCCTTACAACATCGTTTGGGCAAAATGATACTCAAAACTACATTATCAATCATGGAGCAAGTGCAGGAAAAATTAACTACTGGGTTACTGCAAGCCATAGAAAAAGCGATGGATATGAACTTTCTAATGATTTTGATCCTGACAATCCAAGAACAGGCATAGGAACTGATTATAATGAAGACGGCGGCATCAGGGATTTAAGCTATTATACAAAAAACACACTCAGTGCAAAGCTTGGATATGAATATGATAATGACTCGGAAATCTATTTATCGATTGATTACCATGACAATGAAAAAGGCAGTCCAACAGAAAGAAATCGTTACTGGGCATTTAATAACTGGGATCAACGGCATGTAAATCTGGCAGGCACGCACGATATTACACAGATGCTCAGCATGAAAGCCAGGCTCTACTATATCAAGCATGATGATACTCTTGAGGATGTAAGCTGGGATGCCGACCATACTACTCGAAGAAAATGGTTTGAACAAAGCACCTGGGATGATTACACCATGGGCGGTGAAGTTCATGCATTCTTAGATTTTGGAGAACTGAGCTTCATAAAAATAGGTGTAAGCTATGTAAAGGACAATCATGTCAAATTTGATTTTTATGATGCAGACACCTTCCCTGTTGCCATGGGATGGGCATCTGTGGGCAGGCAGCCTGATGAAGAGTATGAAATTGATACTTATTCCTATGGTATTGAAGATGAAATACTTTTTCTTGACGGCAGGCTGACAGTAAAAGCCGGAGCAAGTTATGATGTCCAGGATCCCAGAAAATCCACAGAAAATGAAGACCGGGAAAAAACAAGTGTCTTAAATCCCCAGGCAGGAGTTTCTTTTAATATAACAAATGATTTTGATATTTATGCGTC
>JAAEMC010000424.1 GCA_024225895.1 Desulfobacteraceae bacterium
AGAAATCCAAGAGCCTGAAACCGGATAATGAGAAGGTCTATGTTAACTTGGGAGCTGCCTTGACCAAACTTTGCAAGTATGAGGCAGCCTTAGCAAATTTTAAAAAAGCAATCAAGCTGGATCCCAACTATGCTCAAGCATACAATAATATTTCAGAAACATATAAACATCTGGGAAGATATGACAAGGCTCTTGATTCTGTAAACAAGGCTATTGAACTGTCTCCTGATATGGTTGCAGCAAGATGGAACAGGTCCATGCTTCTTCTTTTAAAAAGGAATTTTGAAGATGGGTGGGCTGATTATGAATGGCGGTGGCAAAGACCCCAGACACCGGTACGTGCCATTGATGCAGGTCAAAAATGGCATGGAGAAAATTTTGTCGGCAAAACCATTTTTGTATATGAAGAACAGGGCTTGGGAGATACTATCCAGTTTATGCGGTATCTGCAGTTTTTGCGGCGGCATGGTGCAATTGTGATTTTTGAAGTTGTACCGCCACTGGTCAGGCTTGTTCAAACATTTACCGGCTACAACCGGCTTTGGGTGGGATTCAAAAATATTGACACCCGGCCTTCGGATCGGTTTGATTTTCATGTTCCGCTGCTGTCTCTTCCAGGGCTGCTCAATACGACACTTGAGACAATCCCGGCAGATATCCCCTATCTTTATGCTGATAAACACCTTGCAGCGATATGGAAAAAGCGTACTGAAAACGGAGATTCATTCAAGGTGGGTATCGTCTGGGCGGGTTCTCCCAAACATGATGATGACCACAACCGGTCGGTTCTATTAAGCTGTTTTAAAGAGATCAGTCAAATAAATAATGTGAAATTCTTCAGCCTTCAGAAAGAGAAATATGCAAAATGGACAGATATAGATCCGGATGATCTCTTTGAAAAGGATTTTGGGGAGGAGATTTCCGATTTTGCAGATACTGCAGCCATCATAGAAAACCTGGACCTGGTGATTTCAGTTGATACATCCGTGGTTCACCTGGCCGGCGCCATGGGGAAAAAAGTGTGGACGCTGCTGCCGTTTGCCCCAGACTGGCGGTGGATGATTGACCGGGAAGATTCTCCCTGGTACCCGGCAATGAGGCTGTTTCGGCAGACCCGGCCAGGGGACTGGAAATCTGTGTTCAGCAAAGTGAAAAAAGAACTTGAAAGCATTGTATCAACCAGGTAGAGGATTATCGCCTTTAAATTCAGCATGTTTACAGATATGTCTATTTAATGGTTCCGGACTGCCCTTAAAAAAAACAACAAAATTTTAAAAAAATGTTGACAAAAAATTTCAAATCATATAGATAACTTGTGTTTTTTTGATTGGCCAAGGGCCGTTAACTCAGTTGGTAGAGTATCTGCCTTTTAAGCAGAGAGTCGCTGGTTCGAGCCCAGCACGGCCCACCA
>JAAEMC010000425.1 GCA_024225895.1 Desulfobacteraceae bacterium
TCACTGCTTTCGGGCTTTTATCCGGAAAAATTGAGCCGAATGAAAAATCAGCCGAAAAAATGTTTTCATGCTTTTATTGCAAACGATGTGAAGCCGCCTGTTCTTCAGGTGTCCCTCTGACTGAAGTATTTACAGATGCCAAAAAGGATTTGGTCGCAATGGAACTCAAAGGTCCGGGTACGACCTCGGCAACCTATATGAACTGTGCCAGGTGCCTTCTCTGCATTGCTGCATGTCCCCATGAGGCCAGGTATTATGACGGCAAACGCATTGAGGTGGACCCGACAAAATGCCAGTCCTGCGGCATTTGCGTGGAAACCTGCCCGGCAGGTGCAGCCAAAATTGATAATACCTTTGGAACGGGCCGTGAGGAACTCATTGAACGGGCCACCCGATTTTTAGATACCCATAATTCGGCTAAAGCAATTGTATTTGCCTGCAACTGGTCCTATTATCCGGAGCTTCAAGCTTCCAGGCTCCCGGAGTCAGAGACCATTGACAAGGATTACGAAATCCTGGTGAATATGTGCGGCGGACGGCTGGAGAACCAGCTTTTAATAGAACCATTCTTAAGCAATTCATGGGGTGTTCTGGTGGCTGTTTGTCCGGAAGGCGATTGCCAGCACGATGGAAACCTCAAGGCCAAAAAGATGGTGACCGCCCTGAAGACAACCCTGGAAAAAGTGGATATCAATCCGGAAAGAATCCAGATCGTGGAAATTCCAGCAGGCGACAAAACAATGTTCCAGGCAGAAATAGACACCTTCATTGACAATCTTAACGGGCTGGGCCCCATCACCTAAGGAGAATGTTGCATGGAAGTTAGTGTTCCCTATGGAAAAGACGGCAGCATGTCTGCTGTCATAAGCGATGATGTCCAAACCAATTTTCTTGAAGCCAATGATGTTGATATTAAAGATGAGGATCAGTGTATTGCCGATTCAGTCAATACCCCTATCAACTCAAAAAGTTTTAAGGATTTTTTAAAGGGCGGCCAAGAAATCCTAATAATTGTCAATGATGCCACCCGGCCCACCCCTACTAAAAAAGTACTGGATGTAATCTTTGATGATATCAAATCTTTAAATTATAATTTCATCATTGCCACGGGTGTACATAGAGGGCCATCCGACGAAGAGTACCTGCAGATTTTTGGTACATACTATGAGGCGGTCAAAAACAATATTATTGTCCATGATGCCCGGGTGGAAAAAGACATGGTCTTTTTAGGCAAATCCACAAACGGCACTGAAATGTATGTAAACAAAGCTGGTGTGAACGCGGATAAAATTATTATTATCTCGTCTGTGGAGCCCCATTACTTTGCCGGCTATACCGGAGGCAGAAAATCATTTCTACCCGGTATCGCAGGATATAAAACAGTGGAGATGAACCACAAACTGGCCCTGGCCCCGGAAGCTAAAGCCTTGGCTCTTGAAGGCAATCCGGTTCATGAGGACATGATCGATGCCCTGAAGACTGTTAAAAACGAAATCTTTTCCATCATGACGGTTTTAGACAAACACCATAAGGTCTATGCTACCTGTTCAGGCCATATCCATGATTCATTCCATGCCGCTATTGACAAAGCAAATGAAGTCTTTGCCGCACGCCTGGATGAAAAGGCGGATATCGTGGTTTCCGTTGTGAAATTCCCCCAGGATATTGATCTTTATCAGGCCCAGAAAGGCATTGATAATGCAAAGCTGGCGTTAAAAAAAGATGGAATCATGATCCTGGTGGCCAAGTGCAGATGCGGCATTGGAGGGAAAGCATTTGCCGACCTTTTAGGCTCCTGTGCTACCCCGAAAGAAGCCCTGGATAAAATTGAACAGGGATATGTTTTAGGCTACCATAAGGCCGCAAAAATGGCTGAAATTGGATTATGGGCCCAGATGTGGGGAGTTACAGACGTGGAACCGGATGTGATTTCAAAACTCTTTATCACCCCTTTTTCATCGCTCCAGGAAGCTCTGGACAAGGCACTGAAAGAAAAAGGAAAAGATGCAAGCCTGCTTTTTCTTATGGATGGCGGGCTGACAGTCCCTCTAGTGAAATAATAGCGATTGTTTTAAATAAAAA
>JAAEMC010000426.1 GCA_024225895.1 Desulfobacteraceae bacterium
TGATAAAAATGTTTTATAAAAAAGATTTTCCACGGGCCATTGCCGGAACTCCAAAATAGGAAGCCAGGCTCTGGGCCACATCACAAAAACTTGTTCTAATGCCTAAATTTTTTGCTGTACCCTGTTTTTGGTATACCAGAAGCGGAACATATTCTCTTGTGTGATCTGTTCCTTTAAATCCGGGATCACATCCATGATCAGCGGTAATAATCAGTAAATCATCCTGGGCCATTAATCTCATCAAATCCGGCAAACTATCATCGATTGATTCAATTGCTTCATGATACCCTTTTATATATCTTCTGTGACCAAAAAGCATATCAGTATCGACAAGATTGATAAAAATAAACCGGTCCCCCCCCTTATCATTGGTCATTAAACCAAAGGTTCTTTCAAGGCAGGCTTTATTGCCGGTATCATGAAAACTTTGGTCCAGTCCCTGTTCTTTAAAAATATCTCCGATTTTTCCAACGCCTATGGTCTGGATCTGATGATTTTGAAGATGATCCAAAATGGTTGTTTCAGGCGGTGCCATGGAAAAATCTTTTCTGGCACGAGTTCGAACAAATTTGCCGGGTGCCCCTTTAAACGGCCTTGCAATAACCCGGCCGACATTATAAGGGATACACAATTCCCGGGCAATTTCGCAAATTTGGTAAAGTTCTTCAATTGGGATGGTTTCTTCATGGGCAGCGATCTGCATTACAGAGTCTGCAGAGGTATAGACGATAATGCCGTTGCCGTTCATGTGTGAGGCACCAAGTTCTTCTATAATCGCAGTTCCTGAAGCCCCTTTATTTCCGAGTATTTCTTGCCCGGTCTGATCAGAAAATGCATCTATAAGCTCTGGTGGAAAAGAAGGAAATGAAAGCGGAAAGGTGTGGAACGGCTTATCAAGTTGCAGGCCGGCAAGTTCCCAGTGTCCTGTGGTTGTATCCTTACCAGGCGATGTTTCTATCATTGCCCCGAATCCTGCAACCGGGTTTGAAACAGGTTCGCAGCCTGTGAGATGATGCCCCAATAGTGCGGCACAATTTCCCAGGCCAAAGCGTTGAAGGGCTGACCATTTGTCCTTTGGGATCGCATCACAGATATGAAGCGCTGTATTTGCACCGGTGTCCCCATATTGATGTGCATCAGGAAGTGCACCTATCCCAAAACTGTCTATGACAAGAAGGATTGCCCTCATTTATCCCATCGACTTGATAATGGCTGCCCCGGCACTTGCTCCAATTCGATCCGCACCGGCATCAATCAGTTTCAGCGTATCTTCAAGCGTCTTTATTCCTCCGGATGCTTTTATTTTCATATCAACGCCTATTGTTTCTCTCATTAGCGCCACATCTTCACAGGTTGCGCCCCCCCCTGCAAATCCGGTGGATGTTTTGACAAAATGAGCACCCGCCTCTCTGGCTAAATTGCAGGCCTTTATTTTCTGTTCCCGGTTCAAAAGGAAGGTTTCTATAATTACTTTTACAACATTTCCCTTCGCAGCGGTGACAACGGATTGAATATCAGCCTTAACCGTTAAAAAATCATTGTCCATTAAAGCACCGATATTGAGGACCATATCAATTTCTTCGGCACCTTTCTCAACTGCTATTTTTGCCTCAAAGGCTTTTGCCTCAAAATTATTTGCACCAAGCGGAAATCCGACAACAGCACATGTTTTAACCTCTGACCGAGTTAAATATTTACTTACGAGTCCCACATAAAACGGGTTCACGCAGACACTGAAAAAACCATGATCAATTGCTTCCTTGCAGATCTGTTTTACATCTTTTTTAGTTGCTGCAGGATTTAAAATGGTGTGATCAAAATATTGTGCAAGGGCTTTGGCTTTCATTTTGACTCCTTTGAATCAGGTAATCGTATCATAGATCAGTGATTTTTTCCGGGATGGGTGATCTTTAATAATAATGGCATTTTTAAATCTTTGGATTGCCTGGTCAAGATTTTTTGTATCATTCACGTAAAATTGTGCTAGAACATCATTTTTTTCAATAAAATCTCCGAGTCGGACATTCATCCATATGCCTACCCCATGATCAATCTTGTCACTCTTTTGGGTTCGCCCCGCACCGAGCAGCAGGGCGCAAACGCCCAATTGACTGGTCATAATTTTTCCAATATACCCCATATGATCTGCCTTAATATCTATCACCTGCCTTGCTCCCGGCAGTAAGCGGGTATTCTGGCAAACACCGGGATCACCCCCCTGGGCTTTGATCATCTGTCCCAATTTTGAAAGTGCTTTTCCTGATGAAATGGCTTTTTCCAACAAAGCGAAAGCGGTTTTTTCATCCATTGCCACTTTCCCTGCAATCAACATTTTGGAAGCCAGGCTCAAAGAGATTGTTTTAAGATCGCCATCGTGTTTGCCCTGAAGCGTTTCTATGGCTTCCTGAACTTCCAGGGCATTCCCAATAGCATTTCCCA
>JAAEMC010000427.1 GCA_024225895.1 Desulfobacteraceae bacterium
TACTTTGTTGATACTTATTTAAAAGGGAAAACCCCAAACCCCTGCCTTTTTTGCAATAAAGAGATCAAATTCGGTACTCTGTTGGATGAAGCCAAAAAACTAGGGGCTGATTTCATTGCAACCGGGCATTATGCCAAAATTGTGAAAGCACCAGCCAAAAAGAATTTGGATAGGCCTTCATACTATCTTGCCAAGGGCAAAGATGCTGTTAAGGACCAAAGTTATTTTCTTTCTCTGCTCTCATCAAAACAACTGGGTAAGATTATTTTTCCCCTCTCTGATATCACAAAATCACAAACAAAGGCACTGGCGCAAAAGAATCATCTTCATCCCCTGGGCAGCAAGGAAAGCCAGGATATCTGCTTTATTAATGACGGTGGCTTTGCCCGATTTATTATTCAAAAGCAAGGGGTAAGGCCGCAAAAGGGCGATATTGTGGATGTAAACGGAAAAACAATTGGTGTCCATGACGGGCTTCATCAATTTACCGTTGGTCAGCGAAAGGGAATAAATTGTCCGGCAAAAGCGCCATATTATGTAAAAGAAATTGATATGAAGCAAAATCGTTTAGTTGTATGTTTTAAGGATGGTCTTTCGAAAAAAAGATTGATGGTAAAACAGATCAACTGGAATTATGGGCGTACCAAATCCTTTTATGAGGTAACAACAAAAATTAGATATAACCATAAAGGGACTGCATCCAGGCTCTATTTCAAAGAGGACGGTGTCCATATTGAATTTGAAGAACCGCAATATGCTGTGACTCCGGGACAGGCAGCTGTTTTTTATAAAGGTGAGCGGGTCCTGGGAGCCGGTATTATCCAATGAAAAAGAAATTTTATATCCAGACTCTTGGCTGCAAGGTCAACCAATATGAATCAGATGGGATAGCCTCTTGTCTTAAGGCTAAAGGCCTTACAAAAGCAGGTATGAAACAAGATGCCGATGTCTGCATTATCAATACCTGTGCCGTCACATCCAAAGCATCCATGCAGTCTAGACAGGCTATCCGGAAAATAATAAGAGAAAATCCCAATGCCAAAATCATAGTCACCGGCTGCCATGCCCAGACCGATCCTGAAGAGATCAAAGAGATTGACCATGTCAGTCAGATTGTCTGCCATAAAAACAAATTTTCAATTTCAGAGACCATTTTAGACGAAATAGATACAATTGATGACGGATTCCAAACAAGCCCTGCCCTGATGAAAGAAAAAGAGTTCCGGTATTTTAAAGAGGCAGTGCGCGGAGAGATGACAAGAGCGTATTTGAAAATCCAGGATGGATGCGATGCCTTTTGCACCTATTGTATTGTTCCCTATGCCAGGGGCAGGTCCAGGAGTATGCCCCAAAAAGAGGTTGTCCGGCATCTGAAGGATCTGGCTGCCACAGGATTTAATGAAGTAATCATCACAGGTATTCATACAGGGATGTATGGACTTGACCTGGAAAAGAAAATCAGTCTTTTGCAGCTGCTTGAAAAAATTGATCGGGAAAAACTGGCTCACAGAATCAGGTTGAGCTCCATTGAGCCGGGTGAAGTCAACCAGGGTCTTATAGATTTGGCTGGTAAAGATCATATTTTGTGTGATCATTTCCATATTCCCTTGCAAAGCGGGGATAATACAATCCTGGAAAAAATGAAACGGCCCTATACAGCAGCATTTTTTGCAGATATTGTAGAAAAGATCCATAAAAAGATCCCATTAGCCGGTATCGGGGTGGACACCTTGATCGGTTTTCCTTCGGAAACAAATGCCCAATTTGAAAACACCTACAAATTGATTGAATCATTGCCAGTTACCTACCTGCACATCTTCCCGTTTTCAGCTAGAAAAGGGACACCTGCCTTTCATTTTGACGGGAAGGTCCATCCTAAAACAATCAAAGAAAGATGTACCAGGATCAGGGAACTGGACCAAAAAAAGCGCCTGGCATTCATTAAAAACAATTTAAATAAACCCCTTGAAGGTCTTGTACAGCATAAAAGAGATGGAAAAACTGGGATGCTTAAGGCTGTAACCTCCAATTATTTAACTGTATTAGTAAATGAAAATGACACTCTCAAAGGGAAAATTGTTGATCTTATTCCTGAACAATGTGATAGTAACACGAATATTAAAGGGAAAATCCATAACACTTTATAATATCGGAGATATTAAGAATGGAAGATGTTTATCAAAAATTACGGGTTCATCTGGATAACACACCCAGTGGATATCCCGAAACAGAATCCGGCGTTGAAATCAGAATTTTAAAGCAGCTTTTTACTAAAGAGGAAGCAGAGTTGGCCCTTTCCCTTGTGATGATGGTGGAACCTGTGGAGGCCATAGCCGAGAGAGCAGGCAAAGACCCGGAAAAGATCAAACCTGTTCTCATTGAAATGGGCAGGAAAGGAACGCTCATCCATATAAATAGAAATGGTGCGGACAGTTTTATGCTGCTCCATTTTGTCGTAGGTATATGGGAATACCAGGTTAATGATCTCACCAAAGAGTTGATCACAGATTTTAACGAATATGTCCCTTATCTCATTAAAAACCAGCAAAAGCATAAAACTCAGCAGTTAAGGGTTGTTCCGGTTGCAAAATCCGTGACTACCGAACTCAATGTCATGGATTACGAGATGGCGGAAAACATTATCAAAATGCAGTCAAAAATTATTCTTGCGCCCTGTATCTGCAGAAAAGAGCACCGGATAATGGAAGAAGGCTGCGAAAAACCTTTGGAAACCTGCATGGTCTTTGGCGGTGGTGCATATATCTATGAAAGCCGCGGAATTGGCAGGGAAATCACCCAGGAAGAAGCCATTGAGGTGCTCCATGACGGCATGAAAAAAGGGCTTGTGGTCCAGCCATCCAACCAGAAAAAACCCATTAACATGTGTCTTTGTTGCGGTTGTTGCTGCCAGATTCTGAAGAACATTAAAAATACCGAAGCACCTGCTAAAATTGTTAACTCAAGTTATCGTGCACAGGTTGATGAAGATGAATGCACTGGTTGTGAGATATGTGTCGACATCTGTCCCATGGAAGCCATTGAAGTAAATGATGAAACTGTGGCTGCTGTTGAGGCAGACCGATGTATCGGGTGCGGGCTTTGCGTGCCTGTTTGTGAATTCGAAGCCATCGGGCTCGCAGTTAAAGACGATACCGAAAGATGGGATCCGCCTAATAATCTTGTTGAAACCTACATGAAAATCGCACAGGAAAAGGGATTATTTTAGACAAAAACTTTTTTGGTGCATATTGATTTCAAGCAGTTACGATTTAAAGGTAAACGCAACAAAAGTCTTTGCTTTGCATAAGAGACGTAAATTAATAAAATTAAAATTCATGCCGGTGTTATATGCGTTTACCCTGGGGCTGACTTACAGCCCCCTTTCTTTTTTAATATGGTCATAGGCTTCCTGAACTTCTTTAAATTTTTCTGTTGCAAGCTTTATGAATTCTTCTGGAAGCCCTTTGGCCTCAATTTTATCAGGATGGTATTCTGTCGCAAGCTTTCTATACTGCTTTTTAATCTCTTCATTGGTTGCATTCTCATTGCAATTGAGCAAGGCGTAAAATTTATTTATGTTGTTTATATATTTTGATTTAAGGCGTTCATATGAATAGTCGGGATAGCTGAAAATTCTTTTTGCGCTTAAGAGCATGGACTCTTCTTCAGATGATATATTGCCGTCACTGGCGGAGACTCTGAAAAGAAGTTCCATCATTACCTCAATTAGATTCGGCTGATGTTTAAACACCGTGTAAAATTGAATGGCAAATGCATCAAAGGGCTCTGTTGATTCGATGGCATGCCTGAAAATATTGATAGCGCTTTCCCTGCTGTGGGAATCCAATCGAAGGTCATTATCCATAAAGGCTTCAACCGTGTCAATTTCCCCTTGTGTTATCTTGCCGTCGGCTTTTGAGATTTTAGCCAGCATGGAAAAGGCGGCAGTGAAAAAGATGAGTTGCGCCTGTTCATTGCTAGAAAGACGATTGTGACTTCCTGGAATGGATTTCAGGTAGATATCTTCCTTTTTATCAACAAAAGCATGTCCGAAAGCTGCACCGGCTACGGCACCCAAAGGGCCTCCCAATGCAAAACCAAGTGTTCCGCCGATCATTTTACCAATCCAACTCATTTCTGCTCCCCTTTAATAAAATAATCAAAAGTCTTGTGTGATCAAACAGGATTATATATATAAACACAATTATGTCATGCGTCAAATTATTAACCTGAAGATTATTGATCTATGCTTCTAAAACAGACCATTGGAATTTTAATCCTGATTATGAACCTTGCCGGGTTGTCTTATCTGGCATACCTGGGAATAATTTCATTAAAGAAAAAATATTTTTTCAAAAGAAACAGGCATCTTGAACAAAAGCCCAGGGTAAAGAAAACCAAAAAGGATGTTGTTGATAACGATCTTATACAAGATGATGATGATCTGTTAAAGAATATGGATTTATCCGATCTGGACAACCTGGATCTTGATGATTTTGATTAGAGGAAACCAGATGAAAATTGGTGTCCAACTTTTATTGCTCTTATTGGGTTTTTCGTTTTTTATCGCTTCCGGCTGCGGCCCTGCTATTGTCGGAGGGGCTACCATTGCCACGTATAAGGGAACCACTGATGAACGTACCATTGGACAGATGATGGATGATTCTGTTTTGTCTGCTAATGTGAAAGGCAAGCTCCTTTCAGATGAACTGGTGGATGCCAAAAATATAGATGTGGATGTGGTAAATGGTGTGGTCTATCTTGTCGGGGTTGTGGAATCGGACTCCACCCGGAGAATGGCCGGAGATATTGCCAGGACTATTGAGGGTGTCCGGCATGTGGAAAATCAACTCAGTGTGGGACGGACCACTACAGGTCAGGCTTTTAAAGATCTATATCTCAACAGTAAGATCAAAACATTTTTAATGAAAGATCCAGATATTAAATCATTGAATATTGATGTGGACACCCATCAGAACGTGATCACTCTGACCGGCACAGTGGGATCAAAAACAGAAAAGGAAAAAATCCTCTCAGTTACAAAGGATGCATCCGACAGTGCTAGGATCGTTGACAATATTATGATCAACGATTAATTGCCATTAAACTTCTTTTCCCAGGGTTTTTTCTTTTTTTTCACAGGTTTTACCGGCGCACACCGTCTTTCAATACTCTTCTTACCTAAAAGTGTTTCAACCTGTTCAAAAAGAGCTGCATCTGCACTGATGTTATAATCTTGTGACATCTTAATGGAGACTGAAAGGTCCTGTTCAAAAATAAGCTTCAAGCAGACAGCAGTATCACCGGGATATTGTTCAAGTATTGATTTGAGTTCTACCAGTGTTTCAGGTTCTGTATCATTGGCATCTGTTGTAATCAGGATGCCATTGGTCCATTCTTCAACCGCCTGCTCCACCGGAACAATGGTATTGGCGATAAGTTTGGTAATGTTTTCTTTTTTCTGGACCTCTGCTTCCACAATCACGATCTCTTCATCTGCCAAAAGGGTGTGTGCTTTTACATAAAGCCCCGGAAATACAACCATCTCAATGCTACCTGTCTGATCCTCAATTGCAGCAAACGCCATCATATCCCCTTTTTTGGTTTTGTGGAGTTTGAGAATTTTTAAGGAACCGCCCATGCGGATGGTTTTCTTATCCGGGATATCATGGATCGTTAATGAGTTAACTGTTGCATATGTTTTAATAATATCCTGATACTTTTCCAAGGGATGCCCGGTAATATAGAATCCCAATGATTCTTTTTCCAGGGACAACAGAATGCTGTCATCCCATTCTTCAATGTCAGGCAGTTTAGGGATAATATTCGGCAGCTGGGTTCCCCGTCCTGAATCGGCAAACAAATCGAGCTGGGAATCGGCTTTTTCTTTTTGGATCCTGGAACCGTGATCCAGCGCATCCTCTAAAACCGCCATCATCTGGCTTCGTTTATCACCGGTAGAATCAAATGCTCCGCACTTTATCAATGCCTCAAGGACCTTTTTATTGACTTTGCCTATGTTGACCCGTTCACAGAAATCATAGATTGATTTAAATGCTTCAGTTGTGCGGTCCTTTACAATGGATTCAATGGCACCTTCCCCAACATTTTTAACGGCAGCCAGGCCAAAGCGGATAGATTCGCCGAAAACATTAAAGTGGGCATCACTCATGTTTATATCCGGGGGAAGGACTTCGATATTGTGGACCCGGCATTCATCCATATACTTGATAACCGCATCTGAGTTGCTCATTTCACTGGTCATCAGGGCTGCAATGAATTCCAGAGTGTAATTGGCTTTCAGGTAGGCAGTCTGATATGCAATCAAGGCATAGGCTGCACTATGGGATTTATTAAAACCATATCCGCCGAATTTCTCCATTAAATCAAAGAGTTCGGCCGCTTTTTTCAGGTCATGGTTATTTTCCTTTGCACCTTTTAAGAACAAGCCCCGGTGCTCTTCCATCATGGCCACAATTTTTTTACCCATGGCCTTTCTTAACCCGTCTGCGTCTGCCATGGAGTAATTGGCCAGGACACCGGCAATTTTCATGACTTGTTCCTGGTAAAGGATCACGCCATAGGTCTCTTTTAATACCGGTTCCAGTTCTGCAAAAAGATATTGCACATCTTCTCGCCCATGTTTTCGTTCCACGTATGCATCGGCCATACCACTGTCCAATGGACCGGGACGGTATAGGGCGACCAGTGCCACAATATCTGAGAATGCTGCAGGTTTCAGGCGTGATATCAAATCTTTCATCCCACTGCTTTCCAACTGGAAAACGCCTGTGGTATCAGCCTTCTGCAGCAACTCAAATGTTTTTGCGTCACTATAATCAAGGTTTAAAAGATCAGGGATCGGTTTGGATTGTTTTTCGATCAAGGCGATACAGTTTTTAATCACTGTCAGATTGCGCAGCCCTAAAAAATCAAATTTAACCAGTCCCAGTTTTTCAACATAATTCATGTCAAACTGGGTCAGGGTCTCCCCTTCTTTTCCCTTGTAAAGGGGGAGATATTCATATAATGGCTTGTCTGCCACTACAACACCTGCCGCATGGGTGGATGCATGCCTGGGCAGACCTTCGAGCAGAAATGAAATTTCCAGCATTTGCTGTTTTTCTTCACTCTGGTTGCAGACATCCTTTATTTGAGGAACTTCCTCAATGGCTTTGGTCAGGTTCTTTGCATTATCAGGGATCATTTTGGCAATTTCATCTACTTCGGAAAGTAAAACACCTAATGCTCTTCCCACATCGCGGATGACTGCCTTTGCTTTCATTTTACCAAAAGTGATGATCTGACAGACGTAATCAGATCCGCCATAGCGGTCAATGACATATTTATAGACCTGTTCCCTGCCCTCAATACAAAAATCTACATCAATATCCGGCATACTGATCCTTGAGGGGTTTAAAAACCGCTCAAAAATCAGGCCATGTTCAATGGGATCTAAAGCAGTTATTCCCATGGCATATGCCACCATGCTGCCTGCAGCAGATCCCCTGCCTGGTCCGACAGGTACATTGATTTTTTTTGAATATTCTATGAAATCGGCAACAATCAGGAAATATCCCGGGAATCCCATATCCAGGATAATATCAATTTCGTATTCAATACGATTCTTGTAGGCCTGTTCATCAATATCCGGGTTATTTACTTTTATAAGGGCAAGTTTTTCTTCAAATCCTTCCAAGGCTTTTCTTTTGAAAATATCTGCTTCACTTTCTTCAAAAGAATATACTGGAAAATGATATGATTTTTTCTTAAATTCCAAATTACATTTAGAGATAATCTCGACCGTATTTTCAACGGCACCTGGATAGCCTGAAAACGTATCGATCATCTCATCAGGAGATTTGAAATAAAGCTGATCAGACTCAAACTTAAACCGGTTCTGGTTGGCAAAAGTATCTCCGGTCTGGATACATAATAAAATTTCATGGGCCAGGTCATCGCCTTTGTTCAAATAGTGGCAGTCGTTGGTTGCCACCATTGGAATTGAGAGCCGCTGGCTGATATCTAAAAGTCCCTGGTTGACTTTCTGCTGAATCTCCATGCCGTTTTCCTGAACTTCCAGGAAAAAATTACCCTCACCAAAAGTTTTAAGATAGAATTGGGCAGCCTCATCAGCCAAATCCATCTTTTTTTGGAGAATACTTTGGGGGATTGCCCCTTTCAAACATGCGGAAAGCCCGATCAATCCCTTTGAATGATTGACCAATAGTTCTTTGTCTATTCTGGGTTTATAATAAAATCCCTTGAGCTGGGCTATGGACGTGAGCTTGCAAAGATTGGCATACCCCTCCCGGTCTTTGGCCAATAAAACCAGATGGTTTAAGTTTCTTTTATCTAACTGGGTCCTGTCATTGATGGTTCTGGGTGCTACATAAACTTCACAGCCAATTACAGGTTTTATATATTGTTTGCGGGCCTTTTCATAAAATTCTGCTGCACCGAACATAGTGCCATGATCGGTTAAGGATACGGCATCCATTCCATATGAATGGCATTTCTCAAAAAGGGGATCCAGGCGAATGGCACCATCCAGTAAGGAATACTCGCTATGCAGGTGCAAATGATAAAATGGTGATTGTAAATCTGTCATTGCTATAGGGCCTTGAAACTAAGTGTCAATTAAAATTATTGCTTACTTTCAACCCTGTAGTTAGGTGCTTCCTTGGTGATTATGACATCGTGAACATGACTTTCTCGCATACCAGCAGCGCTGATTTTCACAAA
>JAAEMC010000428.1 GCA_024225895.1 Desulfobacteraceae bacterium
AGAAGTTGCCAAATCGATTTTTCCACTTTCGATCAGTGCTAAGTGTCGGTTCCAGGGGGTTTCTTTCGTATGTTGAAGAGTACACCCGGCTTTCGCAACAATTGCCTCAAGTATTTCAACATCAAGTCCGGATGGATTATCTGGGGTTCCCAATATAAAGGGTTCCCAGGCCCCAATCCATCCGTTGATTAAAGGCCTGTCGCATTGAGCCCAGACGCTCATACTGTTCACTATAACAAACAATATCGTTAAAAAAATGCCAATGGTTATAGAACGAATTGATGAATGTAGTAATGTCCTCATAATACCCCCTGAAAAAGATTGTTTAAATTGAATTACTGGTGGAACATTGTTGGCCTATCAAGAAACTTTCTGCTGTGTCAGTAACAGTCTTAAAAAAAAGCGCAACAATGTATTCTACTATTATTTTTATTTAACATCATAAAATATCTGATACTCAATAGGTATCAAAATAATATTTAAGCCGAAACTTCATTTTTTAATTCAACTTTATAAGAAGAAAACATGGGTAAAGGAATCAAGTTCGCATGTATCCCTGATAAGTGGATATGGAAGCGTTTGATATAATAAAAAAATATCATGTTATGTTTGACTTTGCGACCACTTGGTTTCTTCCCTTGCTTTTTGCCTTATATAAAGCTTCATCTGCTTGTTTGATAAGGTCCTTTTCACTGGAATGCTTGACTGGAATGGCAGATACCACTCCTGCGCTGATGGTAATATATTCACTGACCAGGGACTTTTCGTGGACAATTTTAAGGCCGTAAATTTCCTTTAAAAGAGCCTGTGCAATATGGAAGGCTGCATTTTTGTAGGTGTTGGGAAGGATAATGGCAAATTCCTCTCCGCCATATCTGGCAACCATATCTGTTGATCGTTTGGCTACAGAACAAAGGGCGCAGGCCACTTTTTTCAGGCATTCATCCCCAGCCTGGTGCCCATAGGTGTCGTTATAGAGTTTAAAGTGGTCAATGTCGCAAAGAATCAGGGAGAGGGAATGCTGATCGCGGTTGGCCCGTGTCCATTCCTTTCTTAAATAATCATCAAACCGCCGCCGGTTTGCCACCTGGGTCAGCCCATCTACGGTTGCCAGGCGAAGCAGCTTTTGATTGGCTATTTCCAATGCATCTTTGGTTTGGAGCAGCTCTTTTTCGGTTTGGATCCGTTCGGTGATTTCCAGGCGCAATTGTTCATTGGCAGTACTAATTTCAATGGTACGTTCCTTGACCTTTTTTTTCAAAAGA
Source organism: Desulfobacteraceae bacterium (assembly GCA_024225895.1). Taxonomy (GTDB): domain Bacteria; phylum Desulfobacterota; class Desulfobacteria; order Desulfobacterales; family Desulfobacteraceae; genus JAAEMC01. The sequence goes on from JAAEMC010000428.1 coordinate 1,266, forward strand.
ATTTTTGATTTTTCCTGGGCCACAATTTCTCTTTTATAATTTCGAGTCCTGGCTTGAATATAGAAAAAAATCAAACCTGAAAAGAGTAACAGGTATAACAGATATGCCCACCAGGTTTTCCAGGGCGGTGGAATAATTCTAATGTTCACATTTAATCCTTTTTCATTCCAGACTCCGTCATTATTGGCTGCCTTTACCCGGAATGTATATTTTCCACCATCCAGATTTGTATAACTTGCCTCCCTGCGGTTTCCAATCTGAATCCAATTGTCATCAAATCCGTCCAGTTTATATGCATAGAGAATCTTTTCAGGATTCGTGTATTCCAATCCCGAAAATTCAAAAGTAAAAAAATTGTCCTTATAAGAAAGTGTCATGTTTGGGATGTAGGAAATCGGACGGTCAAGGGGGATGGATTTGCCGAATTTTTTAAAATCAGTGAGCACGACCGTGGGCAGATATGGGTTGTCTGTTATTTGGGTTGGGAAAAAACGATTGAATCCTGAAATTCCACCAAAAAACATTTCTCCTTTTTTATTCTTAAAAAATGATCTAGGTCTAAATTCATGACTTTGAAGCCCATCGTCCACATCATAAGTTTTAAAGGTCCCGGTCCAGGGATGGAACTGGCAAAGGCCTTTATTGGTACTTATCCATAAGTTTTTCTTCGCATCTTCTATGATACCGTTAATGACATTGCTGGGCAGGCCGTCTTGAACAGTATAGTGAATAAAGTTCTCTGTTTTTGGGTTGAATTTGTTTAATCCCCCGCCTTTGGTGCCAATCCACAGTATCCCGTTTTGGTCTTCATGGATCACATAGATCCAGTTGTCGCTAATACTCTTTGGGTTTTGTGGGTCGTGTTTGAAATGTGTAAATTTGGCTATATCCCGGTTAAATAGATTTAACCCGTCAGCCGTTCCGATCCAGAAATTATTATCTTTGTCTTCAAACATGGCACCGACTTCATCATGGCTTAAGCTGAAAGGATTGTCCGGATCATGGATGTAACGGATAAATTGTTTTTTCTTTTTATCAAATCGGTTAAGGCCATGGCGATAACTGCCAAACCAGAGGGTGCCGGTATGGTCCTCAAAAATGGTGATAATATAATCGTCGCTGATGCTGTTCGGGTTAAAAGGATCATGAATGTAGTGTACAAATTCTCCTGTCTCAGGGTCAAATTGGTTCACCCCGCCCTCTTCAGTTCCGATCCAAATTATGCCTTCAGAATCTTCATATATGGCAGTAACAGCATCAGAATTCAAACTGCTGGGATTTTTAGGGTCATGTTTTAAATGGGTATAGGAATTGGTTTTTTTACGATATTGGCTGATGCCGCCGCCTCGGGTGCCCAGCCATAGTACGCCCTGGGTATCTTCATTAATTGCCATGATTTCATTATGACTTAATGTATTGGGATTAGACGGATTGTACTGGATATGCTTAAATTTTTTTGTTTTGATGTCAAACCGATGAACACCGCCTCCCTTGGTGCCAATCCAGA
>JAAEMC010000429.1 GCA_024225895.1 Desulfobacteraceae bacterium
GATTTCCATATATACCATTACCTATCTTAAAGAGAGTGAGATCCAGACAGAAAATATTTTTACAGGGTCCATGCTCTTGTTTTTGTCCACCATGACAATGGTGACATTATCGGACCATATCATGGTGATGTGGATTGCCATTGAAGCAACCACCATTGCCAGTGCACCGCTGATTTATACGTACAGATCTTCAGCGTCTCTTGAAGCGACCTGGAAATATGTCCTCATATGTTCAGTAGGCATTGCCATGGCACTTCTGGGTTCTGTCTTTATCACCTTTGCAATGGATATGGGGAATGTGGATGCACCACTGTCTTTTTCGTCTTTGACAATGGTGGCAGACAAGCTGAATCCCATGTGGCTGAAAGCCGGCTTTGTCTTCATCCTGGTGGGGTACGGGACCAAAATGGGGCTTGCCCCCATGCATACCTGGCTTCCGGATGCCCATAGCGAAGCACCAAGTCCGGCCTCTGCTCTTTTATCCGGCGTCCTGTTAAATTGCGCATATCTGGGTATATTCAAGACCAATAAAATTATGCATGCTGCCGGACTCGGTGATTTTTCAGGCATGATTCTTATTGTTTTCGGGTTGATGTCCATTGTTGCCGCTGCCACATTTATTCTAAAGCAGACCGAATACAAAAGAATGCTGGCCTATTCCAGTATCGAAAATATGGGCATCATTGCTTTTGGCACCGGCATCGGCGGTATTGGCGTGTATGGCGCTGTGATTTGCATGATTCACCATAGCTTGATCAAGTCATCCCTGTTTTTGTCTTCCGGAAATATTTTGTTGGGATATGGAAACCGGCTGATTGAAAATACTGGTGATATGGTTCGCCGCATGCCAAAAACATTTGTTGCTTTTTTCGGCGGATTTGCTGGTATATCAGGGTTTCCGCCCTTTGGCATTTTTATCGGGGAATTGTTTATTGTTGTGGGGGCATTTCGAGCCGGCCATTATATCACGGCTACCATTTTTATTTTAAGCCTTTGTGTCATATTTGCCGGATTTGCCAACCAGGTTATGAAAATCAGCTTTGACGATTCTGATACGACCAAGACGATTCAATTAAAAGAGAAAGCCAGCCTGGTTTGGCCCCAGTATATATTACTCTTAACATCCCTGGTTTTATGCTTCTGGGTTCCGGATTCATTATACCAAACAATTTTTGATGCAGTGACTGCCATCGGCGGAGGACTTAAATGACAAACGCTTTTTTAGAAATTTCAAATGGTGAGAAGATCCCACGGGAAAAGATCCCCCATCTTTCCTTTGATGATTTTAAAGACAATGCGCTTACAATTGTAAAAGGCGGTGGAAAGGTTGTTCAGTACTTTGCATACCCGGATGACGCATCTGTCAAACTTATGGCTGTTTTGAGAACCGACAAGCTTTGGATCGCCGGCTGTGATGCCCCGGATTCCTATCCTTCCTTTACAACTGAATGTGAACCTTTTCATCTGTTTGAAAGAGAAATAGCCGAACAATACGGCATTCGTCCGGAAGGACATCCATGGCTGAAAATGGTTAGGTATCATCCAAATGTACGGAATCGTCCCGATGTCTTTTGGAATGATTATGACGAAGATATCCCGGGAAATTACGACTATTACCAGGTAGATGGTGATGAAATCCATGAGGTTGCCGTAGGACCTGTGCATGCCGGCGTTATTGAACCGGGGCATTTCAGGTTTAACTGTATTGGGGAGCGTGTGCTTCACCTGGAGATTCAGCTTGGATACCAGCACAGGGGCATTGAAACCCTTTTTCATAACGTTGAAGCGAAACGGCTGCCGATTCTTGCTGAGAATATTGCCGGTGATACCACCATTGGCCACAGCCTTTGTATGGCCCAGGCGGTGGAGGCATTGACATCAATTCAGGTGGATCCGGGAGCGAAAATCATTCGAACTATTGCACTGGAGCTGGAACGGCTTGCAAATCATATTGGTGATTTAGGTGCCTTAAGCGGAGATGTCGCATTCCTGCCGCCTGCTAACTATTTTGGGCGTATCCGGGGAGATTTTTTAAACCTGTCGCTTCTGATTTGCGGGAACCGGTTTGGAAAAGGACTTGTCAGACCGGGTGGGGTTCGTTTTTCATTGGCAGATGATATTCGAAAAACCTTGGATGAACGGCTCAAAGAACTGAAACCCCAGGTTGAACATGTCCTGGAACTGCTTTTCACCGCTTCAACGGTCAGGGCAAGGTTTGAAGAGTGCGGTGCCGTAAGCACCTATGACGCAGAACAGCTTGGGCTTGTGGGACCGGCCGGCCGCGCCAGCGGAATAGCATATGATGCCAGACGGTGTTTCCCAACAGAGCACTATTCAAAATTAGATATTCCTGAAAATAAAATTAGTTCCGGTGATGTCTGGGCCCGGGCAAAGGTAAGATACGATGAAGTCCTGCAATCAATAGAGATTATCCAATCTTTGATCAAAGAGCCCGTTGGAACGCAGTGCGTGGGAAACCAGATGCCGGAACTGCCGCCGGATTCTTTTGCGGTTAGTATTAATGAAGCATGGCGTGGAGAGGTTGCACATTCGATTTTAACTGATAAAGCTGGGAATATCTGCCGGTACAAAGTCAAAGACCCCTCATTTCACAACTGGAATGGACTGGCCATGGCTTTACGGGATACGGGTATATCGGATTTCCCATTAAACAATAAAAGTTTTAATCTGTCATATTGCGGATTTGATCTTTAAAACCAAATAAAGAGAACCAGCATTAAAAACCGTTGGTTTCCAAATAATACAAGATAAAGAGAGTTTTATATGCTCAATACACTTAAAAACAGATTTGAACAGGGTTACAGAACATGTAATTATCCCAAAGAAAAGCCTGCCGTATTTGGACGCTATCGTGGTAAACCCGTGATAAAAGAAAATGTATCCGGCGATGTCGTTCAGTTGTGTTCAAATGCCTGTCCCCAGAATGCCATTGTTGTGGAAGAAAAGAAAATTAATATGGGCCGGTGTGTTTTTTGCGGGACTTGTGAAGAAGTCTCCAACGGGGAATTTGTTACTTTTACCGGTGACTTTGAAATTTCGACCTCTGAAAAAGAACACCTGCTGACGGATGGAAACCTTCCAGCCTTGGCAGAGCATTCTAAACAGCATTTTAAGAAGCTGTTTGGCCGGTCGTTGCAGTTGAGGCAGGTATCTGCCGCCGGTTGCAATGCCTGTGAAGCGGATTTGAATGTACTTGCCACCCCATTTTTTGATCTGGCCCGGTTTGGTATCAATTTTGTCGCGTCTCCCCGGCATGCAGACGGTATTGTGGTAACCGGTCCCATATCCAGGAATATGAAGACAGCGACATTGCAGACATATGAAGCGGTTCCTGACCCTAAAGTGGTTATTGCCGTGGGCAGTTGTACAATAACCGGCGGCCCTTTTTTGGGCAGTTCAGAAATCACTGAAGGACTGGATTCGATTTTGCCTGTGGACCTGTTTATTCCCGGATGTCCGCCGCATCCACTTACCAATCTGCACGCATTGCTGACATTTTTTAAATAAATCCTGATTCAACAAATGATCGGGGGAATATACTAAAGGGGCTGTTCATACCATGATGGTTTAAACAGCCCTTTTTTACATGCATTGTTTATATAGATATCCTAATCTTATTGTATCTGATCGATTTTTATGCTAAAAATTTTTTGATTCTTTAACCTTTAAGATCAAAAGAGAGGTATATATATAATATATGAACGAAGATAACAATAAAAGTCAGCTAACACGGCTTAACGACAGGATTGTCAGTCGGGTCAACGTCAATTTGGATGAATTTGATTTTGACACGGAAAGTTTTGTGAAAAATAATCTTGAACATGATAAGATGCTGAAATTTTATGCATTTTACGGCATTACATCTCAACATCCCATATATTTCCATTTCAGGAATTCAAATATTGCAGGCAGTTATTTTTTAGGCAAATGTTATGTAGGAAGATCTGCCATCTATAAAAGTGATATCCGGGGAGATGAATTAAAAAGGCAAGGTGACAGTATCCGGAGTGCAAAGAACATTCCCCTGGTTGAAGATGAAATGATTGCCATCCGGGATAGTCTTCTTTATAAAACTCTTGTTCACAGTAATTCACATAACCCGGAAAGTCCTGAAGAGTTTGGGATTCGAAACACGATTTCCGCTCACTACGCAAATATCCACGGGTCTACACTGGAAGGATGCTTTTTGGGACCGTTTGCCACCGTGGATTTGATGAATCTGCACTCGTGCATTGTTGGAGAGTTTTCATATGTTCAGGCTGGTGAGCTTTTTCACAGGATTATCGATCCCGGTACCGTATGGGTCAGAAGCCAGAATTTTGAGTTTAAATATAAATTTAAAAAAGAGGTTTTGGATAATTTTGTAGGAGTGAACTCTAAATTTCAGCCCCGTGGAATCATTTACGATTTTGTTAAGGAGCGGGAGTCTGATTATGAAGAACTTTTCGATCTCATGAATATTGAACCGGTAAAAGCACCGGCAAGTTCTGCTGTTAACCGGTATGCAGTGGTGAAGGGGAAAACCAGGATCAGTGAAAATGTTCTGATCTCGCAAAGAGCTTTTCTGGATAATGCAGTTATGGGGAAGGGTTCCAATGCCCAGGAAAATTCTTATATTATCAATTCAACATTGACCGGAAATAATGTCACCGCCCATGGTGGAAAAATAATTCATGCAACCATGGGGTTTGAAACCTTTGTCGGGTTTAATTCCTTTTTAAATGGAAAAGAAGATGCCCCCATTGAAATAGGTGAGGGGTGTATTGTTATGCCTCATACGATCATTGATCCTGAAATGCCGATCACAATACCTGCCGAACACCTGGTCTGGGGATTTATCGGTTCAAAAAAAGATCTGGAGACCCAGATGATTTCTCTGGATGATCTTGCTGAAGTCCGGGATAGTATAAAGATCGGAAAAATGACCTTTACAGGAAAAGGATCTGTTTTTATTGATGCCTTTAGAAGAAGAATTAACCATATCCTGCTTGAAAACGGCGCTCTGTTTGAAAATGGTGAAGATCGCGGCCATGCCCAGGATGACCAGAACATTTCCTTTAATATCATCCAGCCCTATCGAACCGGAGAACGCAAAGGATTATATCCGTCCATTAGAATAAAACCATAATCACCTTTAATAAGTGCATTAAGATAAATGGCCTTTCCTGTGAGGTTTCGTAGGAAGGGCCTTATTTTTGAACCGATTTTTTAACAGTTATGGGTTCGCCTTTTACGCCAGCATAAAACACAATTATATCGGCTGTTTCATCCCCATTGTTTTCCCCATAGTGCCAGGTGTCCACTACCTCAATGATTGGATCGCCGGCTTTTAGCCGTAAAATTTTATTTTTGTCCGTTACAACCGTTAGCTGCCCTTTTATAAGAACCCCGGCGTTGATCACCGGATGCATGTGCTCAGGCAGCCTGGTTTTGGGCGGGATGAGGATTCGCAGAATTGTGATTTCCGGTTTGCTGTCCGGATATCCTGGCAAAGCCTTCCCATTCCAACTATCGCTTGATTTTGCCAGCACATCCACTTTCACTTGGGCCGCATCCTGGGCCCAGGCATAGGTTGACAAGATCAGAAACAGGCAAAAACCGCAAATCAGATTTTTCACAAAATTTCTCCTTTAATTGGGGTGAGCTTATATCATCATTTTGTTAATAATAATTTTGTGTGATTTTCCGAACACCATGATCTCTTCCGGCTTAAAATCTCCGTTTATATAGGTCTGATAAAAAGCAGGGGTTGAAAGCATATAGAGAATATAGGACAGGTGACCCGAATATCCGGTATCGTCGAGTTGCTGCAGTTTTTTTATGGATTGATCGGCAATTTTCATCACCTGGCGGCTGATTTCAGGTGGTTTTTCTTTTGTACAGGTGTGATAGGAATATATCCGCCGGCATGAAAGGGGCCTTACCTCATAAATCATGCAGGCCTTGCTTCTCATTAGAAAAGGGCAGGGGACATTGATGCCTTTTTCCCGTTTTTTGATTTCTTTTTGAAAGATCTTTGTCAGGGCCTTCTGCCGCGGCTTAGGAAAATTTTTCATGGTATTTCTTATTTGCAATCCCTCTATTGTCGTGATATCTATGCTTCCTGCTTCTGAACAGCAATAGGCGCATCCTTTTTCGCAGGCCTGTTTGTCCCGGTATCCTTTTGTCTCTTTTTCAAAGGATGAATATATTCTTTTAAGCTGTCTTGTTTTTTTTTCCATACACTCGTTTTCCAGTTTAATAATAGAATAAAATCGATTTGACTTTTTTACCACAGGCAAGTTGATTTGAAAAGGAATGCTGCTCTTCCATTTTATGGATTAAGCCCTTGAAAAGACGGTTACCCTCGTATATTCTTCATCTGATGAAAAAAGAGCTTGAAAAATATATCGGCCAGCATGTGGTCTTGGATACACATTCCTCATGGATATATGTGGGTATTTTAGAAAAGGTGACAGATAACTGTGTGGTTTTATCAGATGTAGATGTTCATGACAGCAAGGATACAATCACCTCAAAAGAGCTGTATGTTTATGAGAGCAAAATCACAGGCATAAGATCAAATCGTAGGTCGGTTCATGTCAATATGAATTATCTGGTTAGTTTTTCCCTGCTGAAAGATATTAAAGAGTTTTAATCACAGACACATGAGAAATATCATTACCAGCCCGGATAAAGACCCCTTGGGTAACATGATGCTGGATTATCTCAACGGTGAATCAGCAGCCTATGTAGATGTGGTATCCACCACTGTTGATATGTGGAAGATGAAAGGCGTCACCATGTTCAGAAAGTTTGCTCAAATGGGCAGGATTGAACAAAAGGCATTGGGGCTGTGCCGGGGTAAAATTCTGGATGTCGGCGCCGGAAGCGGTTGCCACAGCCTCTATCTTCAAAAAAGAAACCAGATAGTTGATGCTTTGGATATTTCTTTAGGTTGTATTGAGGTGATGAAAAAAAGAAAGGTAAATACAACCATCCATGGCAGTTTGTTCTCATTGCAAGAAAGATCATATGACACCTTGCTGATGCTGATGAATGGTTTGGGTATCTGTGGAACCATTGACGGATTGAACCTGTTTTTACAATACATTAAAACCCTTTTGACTACCGGAGGACAGGTGATTGCCGATTCTACGGATTTGGCGGTGCTGTATGATGTGACATGCCTTGCATCATCCACCCGAGGATACTTTGGTGAAACCGAATTTAAAATGACTTACAAAGGGGCGCAATCAGATCCATTCCCCTGGCTGTATATTGATTTTGAAACATTGGGCTACTATACAAACCTGCACGGGTTAAAATGCGAACAGATTTTAGCTGGTGAGGGCGGTAAATATCTGGTTCGTATTTATACCCCCAATATTGCAGACATTTGCACATTGTATATATAATCCCACCTTTTGAATGAATCGATTTTGTCGGTTAATTATTGGATATTGATCCTGATGGTGGATTTTTTATTGACTTACCAATTAAATCTTCATTAAAATAGGAATATTAAAACCATACAAAAGCACATTACGCTCCACTTGATATGACCCTTTAAAAAGAAAGTCATCACACACATTCAGCTCGAAATTTAAAAAGCGGTCTTTATTTTTTTTCAAAGGAAGGTTTTGAAATGGCACCCGATTTTTATCGAGACATTCAGCCGCATGATCTGCCAATCCCTAATAAAAGGGTTATGCAATTGATTCAATATGCAATGAAAGATGATGCCAAAGTGGAAATATTAACCCGGTTGATTGCAATAAACCCGGCATTATCGGCCCAGGTTTTAGGATTGGTCAACTCTGCGTTTTTCGGATTTCGTCAACAGATCAGATCCATATCAGATGCCGTCATTGTCATGGGAATGAAACGCCTGAGAAACATTGTACTATGCTTTGCTGTGAAAGAAGCGCTTTCCAGAAAAAAGATCGATGGCTTTGATATTGACAGTTTCTGGGAAGATTGTATTAGAAGAAGTGTTGCCGCCCATCAGCTCTGCCTGCTGGTGGATGGCCCGGTGGAAGAAGCATTTGTCGCGGGTATGCTTCTGGATGTCGGACTGTTGGTATTATTCTTGTTGGAACCCGAGAAATCTGACCGCTGGCCGTTGCTGCGATCCAATACGCCGGAAAAGCGTCGTGAAATGGAAAAAAAATTATTTGAGATTACCCATGACGAGGTGGGGGCCATGCTCGTGAAAAAATGGCACCTGCCCAAACCTTATCTTCTGGCCATTGAACAGCATCACCATCTCCATAAAACAAAGAAAGGTCAGAGGGGTGACGGGTTGGTGAAATATTCTAGTTTGCCCTCTATAATGATGATGTGCGATTTATGCAACGCTGTCTTTACCTGCCATGACAAGGCATTGGCATTGTCTGTACTGAACCGGGAATCCAAAAATCTTTTCAAGCTGTCTGAAAAAACAATTGCCTCATTTTTGATGGTGTTGCCCAGACAGGTAAAAGAGACTGCAGGCGTACTGAATATGCCTGTGAGTTCTCAGACAGATTTTAATCACATCCTGGAACAGGCCAGCCATAGAATCATTGAAGAAAATATCAATTTCCAAGAACTCACCTGGCGGCTCCAGGACACATTAAAACAACGCGATGAATATGCAGCCAAACTTGAAACTGAATTGAGAATTGCCAGGGAAATTCAGAAAAGCTTGCAGCCGGATAATAATTCTATTGCGCATATTGATGCATTCAATACCCCCGCACTTCAGTTATCCGGGGACTTTTACGATTATTTTCCACGACAGGATAAAAAGATTTGTTTCTGCTTGGGAGATGTGTCCGGCAAAGGGACTTCCGCAGCCATATTAATGGCAAAAACTATTTCCCTATTTCGCTGTTTATGCAAAGTAGTGGATGATATCAGCCAGGTGATATATCTGATGAATGATGAGATCTGTGACACAGCCGTACGGGGCATGTTCGTCACATTTGTGGCAGGACTTTTAGACCCTGTATCCAAGGAATTACAGTTGATCAATGCAGGACATCTGCCCCCTTTTTTAGTAAACAATAAGAAAATTATGAAGATTGATGCGAAAAATCCGCCTTTGGGTATATTGCCGGGGATATCCCATGATACGGTTACCTGTTCTCTGGCGAAAAGCAGGTTATAC
>JAAEMC010000430.1 GCA_024225895.1 Desulfobacteraceae bacterium
AAATAGGTGCCGGGTCTTGAATTGTGAATTAAGGATTTAGAAACATAGGAAGCAGGTCAATCCTGCTTCCTATGCTACGTTTGTAAAAGTTTTTCTCGGTGCCGGTTGACCCTTGAGCAAACCTTCGGTGCTCAGGTCTTCATCTATATCCGTCCAGTGTATCCCAAACCCACCGCCGCAGACTTCCCAATTTTTTAGTTGTTCCTTTGTTGCATGCAGCAGCCGGGGATACCATGCCAAAGGAACGGTAATGGTTCTGCCGTCATTCAGGTCTACACTTAATGTGTCTTCGGTAAAATATACGTTCTTGACGCTCTCACCGGGTTTAATATCAGAAGTACTCATGCCATGCCTCCAAAATCTGTTGGGTGTGTTCGATTACATACCCTTCAATGGTTCTTAATTCTTTGGGACTAAATCCTAGGTTCCTGGCAAGGGTGACAGGCTCAAGCCAGAACTTGCAGGTCTGTTTATCCCTGTCAACATGGATATGTGGCGGTTCGTTTGACTCATGACTGTAAAAATAAAATCTGTAAGGGCCTATTTTTAAAACCGTCGGCATCATATACCTGCTTTTATTTCCTATCTTTGTTTTTGAACCTACTTTTATTTTTCCTTTATCTGTAATTGGTAAAAACTATTATACGGGATATGAAATATGAAAGCAAAAACTTATTAATGGTTTTTCCGCTTTATAAGTGTGTACGGAGGGTATCCTTACGGCATGATGGGATCAGGCTTGACAATTGGGTGTTTTTGACATTCTGCATTCCGCCGGAGTCACGGCCAGCCTCATACCGGGAAATACTCCATTGGGGTCCATTGATTGTCCATTGGGGTCGAGCCAGGAAAGGGGTCACATCTTGAATAGTGAATAAATAAGTGCCGGGTTTTGAATTGTGAATTTAGGAAATGGGAAATGGGAAATGGGAAATGGGAAATGGGAAA
>JAAEMC010000431.1 GCA_024225895.1 Desulfobacteraceae bacterium
AATTATTATAGATTTAACTTTTGCAATGATTATCAATGGAAAAAATGCATCCATATATGGTATTGCTATTAAATTAATTATTTATATAGGAGTATCATTTGAAATCAATTCATGATGCCAGCTTATCTGAGCAAAAATCTGACTTGGGAATTCCTTATGGACAATGACTTAATCTTAGAAGAACGAATTACCCGCATTCGCAAAGCAGTATCTTTTGCAAAACCGGACCGTGTTCCAGTGGTTCTTGAGTACGCCGGTTTTGCAGCTTATGTGACAGGCACATCCATGGCCGATTTCATTAGTTCTCCGGCCAAGGCAACCCAGACTATGATTAACGCCTTTAATTGTGTGGGAGGAGGAGATGGCATTAACTATGGGTCATTTTCAGCCCACAGCCTGAGTTATTCTTTTGGTGCCAAAGTCCGCGTGCCTGGAGTCGATCTGCCATCGAACGAGTTATGGCAGGTGGTTGAAACAGAAATCATGAAACAAGATGATTATGACTCTATTCTGGATATGGGATGGAAGGCATTTTTCAAGGATTATTTGTCTAACCGTATTTTTAATGATGCTGAGCCTGAGCTTCTGCCGGAGAACCAGGAATCAGTTGATGTGATTGGAAAATGGGCTGCTGATGGAATCCCTGTTCTAAGCGGCGGGGATGTGACCCTGCCATTTGAACTGCTTTGCGGAGGAAGATCTCTTGAAAAGTTTTTCCTGGATTTGATTAATATCCCGGATAAAGTTCAAGCTGTTATGGATGAAATGGTTCCTCATCTTGCAAAAGATATCGTTGAAAAGGCCTCAAACAATGGATATATGATGGCCTGGGTCGGCGGTTGGCGGACAGCTCCGTGCATGATTTCGCCCCAGATGTGGGACCGGTTTGTATGGCCGTATTTTAAATATCTGGTAAATGAGGTTATTCGTGCGGGGCTTATCCCATTGCTTCATCTGGATTCAAACTGGGATAGAGAACTTGAACGGTTTAAAGAGTAAAAGAAAAGAAAAATTGTTGTCGCCCTTGACGGAGATACGAATATTTTCAGAGCCAAAGAAATTCTGGATGATCATGCGTGTATTATGGGCGATGTGCCTGCTTCTCTTCTTGCTTTTGGAGTTGAAGATGAGGTTTATGGTTATTGCACAAACCTGATTAACAATCTCGGCCCCAACGGATTTATTCTACAATCCGGATGTGATATTCCGGCCAATGCAAAACTTGAAAATGTGAAGGCTATGGTTGCGGCAGCAACAGGTGAATAGTACAAATCCCCTTTACTGCTGCACTTTAATTTTGTCTTTTAAGGAGAGACCGGAAACAACCTCAATGTGAATGCCATCTGATAATCCAACCGTCACTTTTCTTTTTTCAAACACATTAGGCCGGATTTTTATCTCGGCAAATATATCGGATTGAGTGAAAATCAGGTTGCCTTCTTCCACTGCCAGAACATTTTTTCGTTTATCCAGGACAATGTCCGCACCTGCCGAGTAGCCCGCCCGGATAAAATAGTTTTTGTCAGGCTGGACTTTAGCCCGGATATTAAACTGGATCGCCCCTTCCTTTTCAACGCCCTTGGGTGAAATATGCTCAATTACGGCCTTGAACTTTGCATCTGCAATGGCACCGATGGTCAATATCAAATCCATGCCCACATTGATCTTATTGATTTCCGATTCATCCACACTGCCTTCAAAGATCATATCATCCATATCGGCGATTATAGCAATGGTTGTCCCTGCATATTGCGTGTTTATCTCCACGACTGAGGCCCCTTCTTTCACAGGGATATCCAGGACCATGCCGTCGATGGTGGCCCTGACAAGTGTGTTGGTCTTTTCCGGTGATAAAGAAGAAATCCCTTTAAGAATTAATTGTAGATTGCTTTGAGATGATTTTAATTCTTCTTTTGCCTTATCTAAAATATTCTTAGCTTCATCCAGTTCAGCTGCGGTTATATCAAAGGTTTGCGCTTTCATCATGCCATAATTTTTCAAGGCTTTTCGATAAACTTCTTTATATCTGTTAAGGGTCAAAACTGTGTTATCATAATCCTCCAGAGTGATGATCTTTTTATCATAAAGCATTTTCTTGCGGTCAAAATCTTTTTGTGCATCTGAAAGATTGAGCTGGGCAGTCTGTAATTCTGATTTGGCCTGGTTGAGTTTGATCAGATTGGGCGAGTCTGCTCTTTCACTGAGTTTTCCTGCCAAAACAGCCTGTTCGCATCTTTTTTTTACCCGGTTATATGTTTTTTGGGCATATACCTGGTTTACCTGCGCTTTTTTTAAGCGTGCTTCTGCATCATTTAGACGTACCAGGTTTGGAATCAGCTTTATTTTGGCCAGTACCTGGTCCTTTTTTACCGTATCACCGGCTTCAACCAGGAGTGCATCAATAATACCGGAAACCTGGGGTTTGATTTCGATCTCTTTTCTGGCAACCACACGACCGGAAGCAACTGCTTTTTTTACAATATCCATCTGCTTGCAGGAAACGGTCTTATGGATCACTTGTTTAGGTTTAGACCGTACATACAGATAATAGAGTGTCCCTGCCACCATGGTAATCAGTACCAAAACAGTCATCGTACGCAATAAGGTTTTCATTGTTCATCTCTTTTCATATCATTTGATCAATTAGTACTACTGCCGCAGCGCATCCACAGGCTTCATCTGCACTGCCCTGAATGCCGGAATGATACCGGCTATCACACCACCTAATGTCAATACAGCAAGGGTAGCAAGTGCTGCATAAAAATCGACCTGCGGATTTTCGAACATCTGTGTATCTGTACGCAAAAAGACCAGTATTCTGTCAATGATTTCCAAAACACCCACTCCCATTACAAGCCCGATATACCCGGGCAATGATGTCAGGATCAGGGTCTCAAAAATCAACTGGGACATAATGGATACAGGGGTCGCACCCAATGCCCTTTTTATGCCGATTTCGCCGGTCCGTTCTTTGACAACAATGAGCATGATGTTTGAAATCCCGATGATGCCTGCCAGCAGGGAAAATATACCGACAAACCAGATCAGAAAACGGATGCCGGTAAAAAGGTCGCTCATCTTTTTAAACTCAGCCGCCATATTCCAGGAACCAAAGGCCCTTATATCGTTGGGGGCTACATGATGTCTTCGGGCCAGGATCTGCCTTACTTTTTTCTTCACCTGTTCTGCATCATATCCGGACTTGACGTTAACTGAATACCAGCCAACTATTTCCCCCCAATTAAAGGTTTGCTGAAAGGATGAAAGCGGTAAAAAAACAGCTTTGGAGTTCTCTTCATACCGGTCATCATTTTTATTGGGCAGCCGGAATACGCCAACAACCTGAAATTCAACTCCACTAATGCGGATATAACGGCCAATGGGATCTTGACCACCGGTGAACAAAAGAGGCAGGCTTTCCAAACCTATGACGGCAACTTTTCTTTTTTGTTCAATATCCAGCCGGTTGATGAAACGGCCCTTGGTAATTTCCATTAAATTGATATCGCGGATCTCAGGTTCATCTCCGTAAATGGTCAATGTGGCTGTCTTGTCTTTGTAAACGACATTATTAAATCCGGTCTCGCCCCTTATCCGGCTGCGGGGGCCCAATGCTTTTATTTGTGGGACGGTTGTGCGCAGTACCCTCGTGTCGTCATTGGTAAAATTAAATTTTTTTCCAATGCCAAATCCTTTATAGGGTTTGGTCGTATTACGGGCCCAGATGAAAAAACTGTTGGTGGCATAGGACTCAAAAGAAGAATAGGCCCCGTTTTGAAGTCCTTTGCCTGTGCCGATTAAAATAATCAGCATGAAAATTCCCCAGAAAACGCCGAAAACGGTCATTAACGACCGCATCCTGTTTTGGCGGATGGTGTAAACGATTTCCTGCCAGGTGTCTTTATTAAAAATTAATAATTCCATTGCTTACTCATCCCTCAATGCATCTGCCGGGCGGATGTGGGCGGCGTGTCTGGCAGGGAAAATTCCGGCAAGGGCGCCGGATATCACCAGAACCATGAGAGAACCAAAGGCTACCCCCATATTGATTTGGGGATCTTTAAAATAGGCAATACCAGTGATCATGTTTCCCATGATTTCCAACAGCCCAACACCGCCAACCAAGCCAAAATAACCAAATCCCAACGTAATCAAAATCGATTCGATCAAAATCATGCGGATCACTGAGCCGGGTGTTTCGCCCAGGGCTTTTCGTATGCCGATTTCACGGGTCCGTTCCTTTACCGTGATCACCATGATGTTGCTGATACTGACAATACCGGCCACAATGGAGCCGATGCCGATGATCCAGATGAATATTCTGATATTGGCAAACAGATTCATGAACTTTGTATAATTGATCAGGGTATTGTGGGTAAAGAGTGCCCGCTTGTCTTTTAAGCTAAAGTGGTGTTGCTTGGCGATCAGTTCTCTGACATCCTGTTCCACACCTACAGCTTTTTCTTTATCTTTAGCATGGATGGTCATAGCAATATTATGAACCCGGTCTGTTCTGTGGAAAACCGTTTGAACGGCGGACATGGGAATGAAGATGCGGTCAAGAGTCCATTTGTCTCCTGGATCATCATATATCCCGACTACCTGAAACGGGACGCCCTTAATATGAATATATTGTCCAATGGCATATTGATGCAAAAAGAGTTCTTTTTGAACTTCAATGCCCAAAATGGCTACTTTCCGGATCTGTTTTTCATCAAGGTCATTCAATGATCTTCCTTTAATGATCTTGATATTTTCAATTCGGGCATATTCCGGCTGAGCGCCCATGACCTGGAATTTGCCTGTTTTTTCTTTCCATCGGACCGTGGTGTTGCTTCCTAAGTAAAACCTGCCGCTGATAAATTCTTTTTCTTCAATATTACGGCTTAATCCAGTAACATCAAGCTGATTAAATCGGATATACCGCCCCTGTTTTAAGCCTTTATATTGAAAGGATGTTCGTCCCGGGTTGATCCAGAGACTGTTGACTGCATCCTCCTCAAATGCCGAATGAACTCCGTTTTCCAGGCCATATCCTGAACCCAGCAGCAGTATCAGCATAAAAATACCCCATGAGACCGTTAATCCGGTTAATATTGACCGAAGCTTGTTTTTTTCAAGCGTATAAAAGATTTCCTGAAACTGATCAAAAAGATATCGAATATTCATGGGCTATATCCCGGTTTCAGATTTATTTGACTGGTTTGGCCGGCTATTCATCTGTTTGTATCACTCCGTCTTGAAGAAATACGATCCGGTCGGTCATGGCAGCGATATCTCTTTCATGGGTGATCACAACCAGTGTGATTCCCTGGGCATTGATCTCTTTAAAGACCTTCATCACTTCAAGGCTAGTGGTACTGTCCAGCGCGCCGGTGGGCTCATCTGCAAGAATGACGCTTGGATCTGCTATCATGGCCCGGGCAATGGCGACTCGCTGTTTCTGTCCTCCTGACAATTCATTGGGAAGGTGATTGGCCCATTGCGCCATCCCCAGCCGGTCCAGGTATTCCATGGCCTTTTGATTTCTTTTTTTCCGGGAAATTTTTTGAAAAAAAAGCGGAAGAGCTACATTTTCCAAAGCAGTTTTAAAACCAATCAGATGAAAGGATTGAAAGACAAATCCCAGATGCCGGTTCCGAAGCCGGGCCGCCTTTGATTCATTCATTTTGCCCATTAATGTGCCATTTAGCAGGTATTCGCCCTGATCGTAATCATCCAATAGACCGATAATATTTAGTAATGTGGATTTTCCCGATCCAGAGGATCCCATGATGGAGACCATTTCACCAGCCCTGACAGTAAGGGTTATACCCCTGAGAACAGGGATATGGTTTTTGCCCTGAAGATAGGTTTTATAAACATTTTTTAAAGAAAGAATTTTATTATTTTTAGATATATGCGGCATTCTCTTCTTTTTACAAGATTTTATTAATGCATAAATACTATAAGATCATGAGACTTTTTTATTTTTTCTAAATAAAAAATTATATAGAAAATATGAAAGGGTAAGTCAATTGTTGAACATAGTGCTTCAAAAGCCTTCTTTTTTATGATAACCACGGCTAAATTTTTATTGAATTCGGTATTGGGCGGGGTTTTTAGAATGAAGGGATAAGACAAACAGATTGTGGCCAATAAGCTTTTATTATTGATTATTATGAATTGATAATATTTAAAGTATCATTGATCGAATAATCCCCATAACTGCACAAAGACATAACCATGATCGTCTGAGATATTGAAATCCAACCCTGATATTTCACCAACCATACACCCATGACACTTTGCCTTTTAAAAAAACCATATGTTTTTTGGCGGCTTGCTTTTAGAATAATTTTTTTGACCAGCCTGGTGTTTTTTCTTTGAAAGCCACGTTAAAGTCGGGCAATCCTTTTCCGTCAAAATCAACCAGCACCATGCCGGAAAATTTTTTGGATTTGTATATTTCTACCCGGAAGATGGAACCTTTTTTATTAATCGAATATTTTTTATGAATATTTTTTCGGGTCACAGGGACACCGGATTCATTTTTTACCCCTTTTTTTGTAAAGCCGATAATATTCACGCGATGTTCTTTTAAGTCTTTGACTATAAAACTGTTTTTCACCGGCACAATACTGCCGAACGGGACGGTCCTATGGTTACCGTCAACTACCATATCCACGGCATCCAGGCTGAAATCATAATCAAAATACTGGGGAGACAAATAGGTGAGCTGACGGTTTCCGTGATATACCCGAAAAGCATTACCGGAATTCACAATAGTCATCAACGGATTATTCACCTGGAACTCGATCTGGCTGTCTTTTTTTAATGGAATATAGTTCAGGCGTTTTCTTACATTTTCAATTTTTAATAAAATTTTGCGATGGTTCAGAGCCACATGGATATTGTGATCAATGGCTTTTTTTATTTGGTCTTCAGAAAGATTGAATTTTCTTTTAAACTCGATGCCGGCCTGGTGTAAAAAAGATTCAATGGCCAGCAGGTGATAATAGGCTCGTTTGGCTGTTAGAAATGATTTGCTGGCTTCAAGGCCAAACGCGGACTTGTTGTTTTTAATGGCAAAATAGGTCAGGGTTTTTGCCATTTCCTTGTTTCCTTTTTTGGTCTGGGTATTGTTGATATGAAAGCGTTCTTTTTCTTTTAACAGGTGTTTGTTTACATGGGCTACTGCTGAATCGGCAATCCGGGACAGATTGGAAAAATACCCGGTCCTCATATTTTCCTGGTCAATGATGATGCATTGGCCCCACCGGTTCGGGTTGTGCAGTTTGTCATAGTATTTATCCCGGTAGAACCCGGAACCGTCGTGAAGGTTTAAAACAAGGTCGACTTCGGGATCAATGATCAGTTTTTTGATCCTGTTGATGGTCTGGTATTCCGGATCTTTGGGATGCAGTTTGGCAAATTTCCGGTTCAGGTCACCGTAAACGCCGCGGGACCGCTTGATAATACTCGGAAAATTTAAGTTGGGCACCACCCATACATTTCCGGACAGAATCTCATAATGGGTAACGATCAGGGAGGCGGCATTAAACCCGCCGGGTTCATCTCCCTGGATACCGCCGATTATTAAAAGCGTATGGCCTTTAATGCCGGATTTAAGCTTATGTACGGAAAATTTTAAATCAGGGATGGAAGATGCAGCGGCGCTGCTGCAAAGCAAACAACTAAATACAACTATGAGAAACCATATGCGAACCATAGTTTTTATTTTACACCACTTCAATATGCCAGGGTTCAAACCGGACACCAAGATCATTATCGCGTTCATATCTGAATTTTAAATATCCTAAATCGGTTAATTTTTTATAGACATCGGTCTTTGTAAAACGTTTGGTGAAATTATGGATGCCATATCCTTTTTTCCCGACATCAAAATCCCCGACACCATGGAAGGAATAACCCGGGGGCGCCAGAGACCGGGATGCCATGGAAAGGTTCCCCTGGCTTTTTCTTGCTTTGTCCAAAAAGAGCAGAAATTGCTTCATAACGCTTCGGACACCAGATGTCAGAATAACCTGATTTCCCACTTCTTTTTTTATGGTCTTATACACCTCAATGGGACGTCCACGGTATAGGCAGTGGCCTGTATAAGGAATTTTCTTCACCTCTTTTTTAACGATTTTTCCGGTAATTGTTTTAATGGGTTTCTCAGACATTAAACCATATTCACTCACCCGGGAGTAAAAAATCATTTCAAGGAAAGCAAGCTCCTGTTTTGAAAAGGCGCCCACAGCGGTATAAGATTTTGAAATTTTTACGGCATCATCAAAATTCAATAAACAAAAATTTCCGTACCCAACGGTTTTTTGGACCCTTTTGAGGCGTTTAAGGGAGGCTTCTAAAAGCAGCATATCTTTTTTTTCAAGAAAAATATCATCGTTGTAGTCTGTGTCAAAAAGCCTGTTTTTTATTAACCGGTCTTTAATATGGGAATCAAAAGAGGGGAGATGATTTTTTATAAAATCAGGCGGCTTTGCAAAGACCAGTGGTGCATTGGCTATGGAAAGAAAGAATGCAGCTTGTTTTAAAAAGGCTCGTCTGTTCATTTGTCAATTTATTAAAACAACTCATGGTTAGCTATCTTATATTACAATACATACTGTCTGCCAAAATAATATATTTCTTCTTCTGATTCAAGTGAAAAGTCAAAGCTGCAGGGGATTACAGAAATTGAATACCATAATATATTTATGACCGGTTGAGGCCGTTTGCAGCACCCGCCTGAAAATGACCGGAAACCCACTTTCCATTCCAGTGAATAATTGTTATAGCACCTTATAGGTATTATAATAACCCTGCGAAATCGCAAAGAATAATTGATTTTGATATGATAACGCTAAGCCCTGCTGAAAAACAGGTTGTAGAACACCCTGCCATTGTTAAATCGATCCTTTTGGCTCTGGTGCCGGTAATTTCAGCCTTTGCTGTCATGACCAGTATCAACGGACGATATCTGGCTTCTGGATTATTGGCTGTCGAGTTGATTTTTTTTCTGGTCATTTTATTTAGCTTCAGAAGACCATTGGCCGATGAAACCAGAATTTATATTTACCGCAATGTTTTCCGGACTCAGATCATTTTATTAGGTGCATATCTGGTTTTTGTCGTAGGCGTACAGCATCGCCTGGAAGTCAGTCCCTGGAGTTTTATTTTTATTTTCCTTTTATCCTTGTGGCTACCGAACCGTTTCGGCGGTGCTATTGCCGTTTTTTTTAACCTTTTGCTCTGGGGGCTTATGTTCTGGCCTGATCCCTCCGTGTTTCAGGAAAACAGGGACTATCTGATACGTTTTTTGATTGCCCTGGCCACGCTCAGTATGCTTGCATTGAGTACGGTTTCAATCCGGAAAGCCTATCTTGAAAAATTATTCCAGGCCAGGGAAAAGCTAAAGGCTTCAGAAAAAAAATATAAAGAACAAAGCCGCCAGCTGACAGCCGAAATCCAACAGCGGGATCGGGTTGAAAAACGGCTCCACCATGCCATTAAGATGGAAACAGTGGGCAAAGTGGCTGCAGGTGTTGCCCATGACCTGAATAATACCCTTTCCGCAATTGTCACCTATCCGGATATGATACTTATGGATATGGCGCAAGATCACCGCTTGAGAAAGCCCTTGACCACTATCCGAAAATCCGGGTTGAGAGCGGCGGCTATTGTGGAGGATCTGCTGGCCCTTTCCCGTAGGGGCGTGGCGAAAGCTATTGCCATGGACCTTCGTCAGATCGTCGAGGACTATATTCACAGCCCTGAGTTCATGCAGCTTAAGGACGAACACCCATCCATAAATCTGATCCCTGTTTTAAATAACCATCCCATGGTCGTCAAAGGATCTCCCATTCATATTTCCAAGACCTTGATGAATCTGGTTGTCAATGCGGCAGAAGCCATGCCGGACGGCGGGACGATTCAGGTGAAGGTTGATATCCGTAACATAGAAGCCCCTGTAAAACTGAGAGTGGATGTACAGGGTGTGGACGTTATCCCTCAGGGTGAGTATGTGAGTCTTTCAGTCATTGATACGGGAACCGGGATCGCACCGGATGATCTTGAGTCTATTTTTGAGCCGTTCTATACCCGTAAAGTAATGGGGAGAAGCGGTACCGGGCTGGGGATGGCGTTGGTCCTTGGCGTGGTTAATGATCACAACGGTTATATTCAAATGGATTCCCAACAACAGAAAGGAACCTGCGTGAATTTATATTTCCCGAAATCCGATGACCCGATAGATGAAACCTTTACGGAAACCAATATTTCGGATCTTTCGGGCAGCAACGAAAAAATCCTGGTTGTTGATGATGAACCAGATCAGCGGATGTTGGCCGAAAAGCTGCTGAAAAGGATGGGATACACGGTTTATACCTGCTCTTCAGGTGAAGATAGTATCGCATTTTTAAATGACAAGCCCGTGGATCTTGTCATCATGGATATTCTCATGGCGCCCGGAATGGATGGTGTCGCCGCTGCCCAAGAGATCCGAAGCCGGCTGCCTGATCAACCCATCCTTTTTATGACCGGGTTTTCTGAAGCCGACCGGCTGGATCTGGCACGGAAATTGGGCAAAGGGCCTTGCCTGCTCAAACCTTATACCCTGGAAAGCATTGGAAAATCTGTTCAAGAAAGGCTTAAAAGTTCTTCATTATCCTATCCCTAAGTCCGAAAAATAGATCAGTCTTTGTTTTTTTTGTTTTATTGAACAATAAGGTGGCATCGGGATTTGAGGTAAGATTCTTGTGAATCAGTCATGTTTTTATGCAACGTTGGGGTTATTTCTGGGTGGCGATGTGTTTAAAATTTACAGCAAGGATGATAACATTTTCACTATTGGGGCAGAAATTAAAGGAAAATCCCCAATATGATTAAAAGACCGGCAGTGGGTGTGGCTGTTATTCTCATCCAAAATGTGAAAATTGGGAGTGGTTTGACTGGAATGATTTGCCAAGACCATTATTCTTGTCTTTGAAAA
>JAAEMC010000432.1 GCA_024225895.1 Desulfobacteraceae bacterium
AATGAAGGATTTAAAATTAATTTTGCTGTTTTTTACCTTGAGCATATCACTGTTGACAAGCCAATCTACTACGTTACACCATAATCGGGTTGCAGTTAGGCTTTTTTTTTATTATCTATTTTTAGTGTTCAAAACTTTTCGACTACACACGATCTGGACAATTAATGGAACATGTTCCTCAATTATTAGTTTTTCTGGTAACAAAGATGGAAGCGTATTCCAACACTTTTATCAAGGCGGCACCTATTTTGGAATACCTAAACCTGATGTTGACACCCGGCTTTTGGCAACTGATCTCTTGCTTTCTTGCCTGTTCAATTATTATGATCTTCCGCCTTAATGCCGTTGAAAAAAACGGATTTGAAGGCACCTTTGTGGGCACACTTGTCATGCCTTATTTCAGCGGATTTCCCAATCTTTGCTTTGCCTATCTTTTGGCCCGTTCCAGTTCCAATGGAACAATGGTTCTTGAAAACTGCCTGGTCAACAATGTAACTAACCTGACCATTGTCCTTGCCATACCTGTCATTTTTTGGGGCTTGAATCTTTATACCAACAAGGAAAAAGTAAACGATGAAACCAAAATCAGCCTCCTTTCTCTTCTTTTGACCCTGATTGCAGTGATTTTCTTTTCTGCTGTAACATGGGTACTGGCCAAGGACGGTGTCATTACCTTTTCAGACGGGATGACGCTTATCGGAATCTTTTTGTTCTGGCAGGTGTTTCACCTCTTTGATGTCTTAAAAAATAATATCAGAAAAAAAATCCAGGTTAAAAAAAGGGTCATCATTGACCTGTTCATTATCGCCTTTTGTGCCTGGGGTGTTTTTTCCAGCATTGACAATTTGATCGTTTGGGTATCAAATAACGGGCAAGGAATGTTTTCAAAAGAAAACCTTGGAATCTTAAGCGGCCTGCTCATGGTGGTCCCTAATGCGTTTCTTGCTGTTTATTATTCTGCTGTGAAACGCCCGGATATTGCCTTGTCTTCCCAGATAGGGGACTGTCATATCTGCATACCGCTTTGCATTGGCGTGTTTGCTTTATTCTCGCCCATCACTATTCCAAATTCCTTTGAGCCTGCTATTTTAACCATCATAGCAGCGGCATTGGGCCATTTTTTTTTCATGGCCTTTTTCGGCAGGTTGCCGCGCTTAATCGGACCCGTACTCATTGGCTTTTATGCTGTTTTCATTTACAAGGGGGTAATCAGCTAAATTATGAAATCATTGTTGATCGATTCGTCATCAGCCATACTCCTCTACAAAGCAGAACTCTTCCATCTTGTTGCCGGTGGATATAAGATGATTATGGCCCAGTCTGTTTTCAAGGAGGTCACAAAAAGAGGATATCCTGGTGAAAATGCGTTTAATTCACTGTTGAAAAAGGACCTTCTTTTTGTAGAAAAACCAAAGACAAATGAACTTTTAGAGCAAACCCGCAGCAAGAACAACCAGATGGGAAAGGGGGAGTCGGACACAATCAATCTTTATCCCTATTTTTCAGACAGTTTTTTGATTATGGATGATGGCAGGGGTGCCAAATGGTGCAAACAAACCAACATCCCCTTTATCAACGCCCTTTTGGTACCAAAGGTGCTCTGGCTTTCCGATCTTTTAACCAAGGAATCCTGCATGACCAAAATGATCTCATTGTGTGAGTTGGGGCGATATTCCAATAAAATAAAAAATTATGCTTTCTCCTGTTCCCCTGAAGACCTTGAGTTCTTTGTCGCAGAGAAATTCACTGGTGAAACCTAAACCGGGTTAAATCTGCCATGGTATTGAACAGAACACTCTGGGAAAAAAAAGCAATTGCTTTTGTCACCCGATCACACCAGCATCTTTGGGGAAAAAATAATGAAGACCCACTGGTCTGGCTTTATGAACAGGGGCTGAAAAACCAGTTTGTCAAACAGATGCATCTAGGATGGAATAAGCACAGTCAAAAGCGGAACAGCCAAAACTGGGGGCTCAAAGAAGGAAGCCTTGTTCTGCCGGCCGGTATTGTTATTCCCTACATCATCAAGAAAAATTTAAAATCAATAATGATCTACCCTTATCAGGACAAAAATATCAAAAATGCCGTTATCCTGCCAGGCAGCCAAGGCGATCCCATGATTCTGGGAAACCCAAAAAAGAATGTGGCCATCCTTACCAATGTCATGGACGGCCTTTATCTTTTCCAGGAGACCAAAGAACAGCTGCAAACCATTATTGTGCCGGACTTAACTAAATTTACAAAAATTGCAGATACAAGCCTTTTTGAAAACGCTCAAACCATAATCACCTGTTGCTGCTCAAACAAACAGGATATTAAAGTATTCCAAGGCTTTACTGACCTTTATAACCTATCAAGCATCTGTCAGTATAAAACTAAAAAACAATTAACGGCTTATTTTTCAAAAATGCACACTAATAAATAGAACAATAAAAAATCACATGGATTTTCGCGTAATCCGCATATTCACCACAATAATTCCGGTAACAATAAATAGGATGGAGGCCAATAGATTGACCGTTATGGGCTCACCTAAAATCAGAACTCCAAAAAACACCCCTGCAAGGGGCATGATAAAGATAAAAGAATGAAGGGAAGTGGCCCCGAATCTTTGTAAAAGAGAGTTCCAGGCAACAAATCCAAAGGCAGCCGTGATAAAAGTCTGGTAAAAAAGTGCCGTAAGTATGCCTGTATTAATATGAATGATCATTGGATCATCAAATAGCAAGCCGCATATCAAGTAGATCGGGGCGCAGCATATCATAGGATAAATGGTAATCTGCATGGGATTGTAATCTGATATAATACTTTTTACAATAACTGCACTGCATCCCCATAGTAAAACAGCTATCATGATAATCATATCGCCTTGCTTTATGTCACCCGCGACATTGGGTTCATCCAAAAGCAAAAACAACACCCCGGCAAATCCCAGGCAGATCCCTGAAAACTTTTTCCATGTGATGGTATCACCGGGAATAAAAAAATGGGCAAGGATAAGGATTACAAAGGGAAGAAGGTTGGCAATCAAGGTACCATGGGATGCTGTGGTCCTGGCCAGGCCATTGTAGAAACAACACAATTGAACACTAAATATTGAAGATACCAAAATCATCTGCCAAATTTGTTTTCCCTTTAATTTTAAAGGAATTTTTTTGTACCTGGCCCAAAGAAAGATTAAAATAGCAGCCGTGCCAAATCGTACGCCGGCGGTAGTAAATAGACCCAACCCCATTAAACTATATTTAATCGCTACGGCATTGGCCCCAAATAGCACGCATAAAAAAATCGTGTACAATGCAACGCCAAATGTCATCTCATTATTTTCCACTTTTCTCTCCAAAGATATCGCATTCTATTAGAAGATCCAGGCTTGTTGATCAAATATTCAGACGATCCGACTTGAGTAAATATGCCAATAATAGACCGATCACCATACCATAGGATAAATTGGTTACCAGGGTAATACCCAATATCATCACTACCACAAACAGGTCCTTGCGCTTATGGATATCTAAAATGGTCATGGCCAATTGGCTTCCGGCAAAGATCAAAAGGACGCCTAAAAATGCCATGGGCATTAAGTAGATGATAGTCAGAGCCCCTTCTTTAAAAAATACAACCAGAAGGATAAGCAAAAGACCAATTATTAAATTAGAGCCTGCAGTTCTTGCACCAAATCTATAATGGGCGGCCAAACCGCCTGCGCCATGGCAAAGGGGCATCCCCCCTAAAATAAAACTTAATAAATTTCCCAGGCCAATAGTCACACAAAGTCCTTTATAGGTGACTTTATCTGATTTTTCT
>JAAEMC010000433.1 GCA_024225895.1 Desulfobacteraceae bacterium
CAATGCCAATGGAAAAATCCCACTTAGTGGTCAGAGATTTGTTTTTTGCCGAAAGGGCCTTGTTTTTAAAATCATAAACAGCCGCATCCGTATAGGTGCCGCCGGCATCGATTCCAAGCCCGTATTTTATAGACAATCCCTTGTGAGAAGCTTTATCCAGCACCAGGATTCTGTCCAAAGGCACTTTACCATCTTTTGCCTCGGCAGGTGATGCCGCACTAAGGCCAAAACTTTGGGCCGAGTAGACCGTCACATATGATGGGGGTACAACAAGAATCTGGTCATCGGATCGGGTTGCCGTCAACAACTTTGTCATCAAAGAAAGATCACCCGCTATACGCTGGTATTGCCAATCATATTCCCGGGCCATTTTCTTAGCATGTTTTTCATAAAGACTTGCCTTTCCGATACCGGTATCAATAAAGGCGGCTCTTTGGTATAGTTTTCTCCAACTTGTAAAAAAGTCGATGATGCGCTTACCACTTTCCTCTCCGTATTGATCCGTGATTTGCCGGGCGCCCATGGACTTTTCACCAACCCAGATTTGATCGGATTTATCTTCCTTAAGCTTTTCTTGAAACCAGCCGCCGGAGATGTAGAAAGTCCCAGGAAATTTGGCAAACTCCTTTTTGTATTCCTGGTCACTGCCCATGAATAGGGCGATGCAATCTTGAACTTTAGGAAAGACAAGGGGAATGCCCGGGGACCGGATGCCTACGGTGCCCTTCCCGCATAGGCCATAACCTATGATAATCCGGGAAGCAGATGAGTCCTGGCCGGCCTTATCAATGGCCTCTTGAAGTCTTTTACGCAATTCATTCGGGCGGTTGTGCAACCCGCCGGGCAGCAGTTTTTTCTTCAGTTTGATATTCAGTTTGTCCGCAATATTAAAGATATCAGGTCCTAAAACCGCGCAACCGATAAAATAAACTGTCTTTGATTTACCCATGATGTATTTCCTTAAATCTCCAAAGTATTGATAAAAGCTTAAATTACCCCCATACACCAGAAAATCATGGGAAATCAATATGAAAATTAATCCATGCCTGAAACATTCAGATTATTCCAAAGGAAGTTTAACCCGGATATTTCATGAGATTTTAATTAAAATTTTTAAAACCGTTATGATTACAATTATTTACACGGAAATTTTTAAGCAAATTAGAAAGACAAA
>JAAEMC010000434.1 GCA_024225895.1 Desulfobacteraceae bacterium
CCGCCGTATTCTCGAAAAATACCATTTATACCTTCATGATCTGAGAGATAGATATCCTTCCTGTGCCAGACATATTCGACTACCTCTTTTGTAAACCCGCCGGTTGACACAAGCCACATTTGAATTTCCGGGACATCTCTTTCATCGTCTTTTGCTTCCTGCTGCAATGTTTTGGCGGCCTCTTCCAGCTTTTTTACCTGGCCGATTCCCATTTTTGCCTTTGTATATTTGCATTCACAAAGCCAGACTCGCTGCCTTGCACCGCCGACTTCCCTGGCAAATACATCGATTTGAAAGGATCTTGTCTTAAAACCTTTGACATGACGGGTATCGACATAACCAAACAGCGGCATTTCGATTTTGCCCGTTTTTCCGAACAATTTCCCGTCCATTGATTCATGATCGAATTTCATCATCGTGACCTGTACCACGATCTCGAGAAACCGGCCCTTTAAGGTGTTGAAAAGATTTTGCTGGCTCAAGTCAATGGCATCTATTCCCGTAAGATCCTTTTCATAGACAAATTTGATGAACCGCATCAGGCAAATATCGTTGAATGTATAGAATCTTGCCGCACTGCGATAGACCAG
>JAAEMC010000435.1 GCA_024225895.1 Desulfobacteraceae bacterium
CAACTGATCCCCAATGAAAAAAAAACATCCCGGATGCAAAGGAGAAAAAAAGATTAGCCGATGAGATAGGTTGCTGTTCCCGTAGCGATCCTTTTGTGTTCTTGGTTGAACAGATCCACTTTTGATACAACAATCCTGGAACCTGCTCGAATAATCCTGCTTTTGCACGTAAACTGTGTTCCCCTACCCGGCCGCAAATAATCAACCCGCATATCAATGGTGGCAGATGAAACCAATTTTTGTATGAGTTCTTCCTGGCTTGCTTCTTTATTATATTTTGCACAGGCCAGCAGTGCAGAAAGCCCTCCGGTCAGGTCAATCACTGACGCTGTGACCCCTCCGTGTAAAATTCCGGCCGCGGAATTGCCGATTAGGTCTGGTTTCATTTTAAAACTTGTGGTCGCTTCCCCTGTGTCATAATCCAAAAGGTCTATGGCAATACCCAAGACCTTGTTAAACGGCAGCATGTCCAGGTAATATTCTTTAATTTGTTGAATAACGATATCTTTCATGGAAATAGTCCTTATAGAATCACGGCCATCATAGGGAGGCCCTGTCCAATCTTTTTTGCAACTCGATCTGCATCTTAAAGTTTTTGAAGCACGCCTAGTGTCTTGGTCATTTTAAGGGCTGAATAATTTCCCGATGCAAATGCATTTTCATAGACCTGCCTTGGGGCCTGCCCCCCTTTGGCAGGATCTAAAAAGATGTCATGTATCACCAAAAGCCCACCAGACATGAGATGGGGAGACCAGGTCCTGTAATCGGTGTCTGCCGCCGCAAAGGAATGGCCGCCATCTATAAAGAGCATTGAAATCGGTGTTTTCCACATTTTCCCGGCAACCTTGGAACTGGCCACAATGGGTACCATTGTATTCTCCAACTCGTTGCTTTTTATCATTTCTTTTAAAAAAGGAAAGGTATTGATGGTGCCGTTGCTTTCATCTAACAGGTCCGGATCAAAATATTCTTCCCCCGGCTGCTGTTCCTCAGATCCATTGTGGTGGTCAATGGTAAAAAGGATGGAGCCGGTTTCTTGGCATGCCAACCCAAGAATATAACCGGATTTTCCGCAATAGCTGCCGATTTCAAGGATAGGTCCCAATTTAGAGGCTTCTTTGGCAATGGTGTGGAGCCTTATGGCTTCTTCATCATCAAGAAATCCTTTTATGGCATTCAAAATTTCAAAATCAATCATCATAATCTCTAACCAGTATTTCTCTTGGCTTTGACCCGTCTGGCGGGCCGACAATGCCTTCTTTTTCCATCATTTCTATAATCCTGGCAGCCCGGTTGTAGCCGATGCGAAGGTACCGCTGCACACTTGAAATGGATGCCTGCCGGGTTTTTGTAACAAGCGCTACGGCTTCATCATATTTTTCATCATAATCTGATTCCTCAAAGGACTGTTTGTCATCGTCTTTTCCTTTGCTGGTAACATCCTCCACATAATCCGGGGATCTTTGTGATTTTAAAAATCCAGTCACTTTGGCAATCTCTTTTTCCGAGATATAAGCACACTGGATTCTTTGAATTCTGCCGGTTCCGGGTGGCAGAAAGAGCATATC
>JAAEMC010000436.1 GCA_024225895.1 Desulfobacteraceae bacterium
AATGAAGCATTTCTTGGTGGCATAAACATTGCTTTAACTATAATTAACAAAAAAAACCCGGCAAAATATTTATAGTTAATGGCTAAATTGCCGATAAGATTATCAATTATTTATAATGATAATTATAAAATTATTGAGTTACAGAAGGTTTTATGATAGATATAAGTGATACAGATCAAAAAAAACAGGTAAAGATTATGCGAAAATCATTATTATCAATATTGTTATTGGTTTTTATAACTATTAGTGCTTCCACCGGTTTTGCCGAGGAAACAATGGAAGTCATAAATGAAAATGGCTGGGAAAAAGAATTGGTTAGCGCTTTAATGGAAGTAAATGCAGCGCAGGCAAAAGACAGAACATACAGTGGAGAAGCTTCTGCTGATTCCATTTTAATGCCTTTGTTGGTCACTGCGTTAAAAAACAATGCCCCTCCATGGGCCGTTGCAAGAGTGGCTGTAGAACTAAACTTTAACCCATATGTGGTTGTCAAAACCGTCTTTGAAAATAGTGAGAAAATTGATCTGAAACAATTCTTTGCCGTTTCTATAGCTTCCGGAATTAGCAAACAGATTGTTGCAAAAGCAGCGGTCGATGCAAAATCTTTCTCAAAAGATACTGTATTCAAAAAATCTCAACTGGTTGAGGCCATGAAAGAACAGGATTTGGGGTTCACAATCACAACAGCAGACACAATCGTTTTAGAAAACGACAACACCGAACGATCTGACGATATTATCCAGGACTCCGGTGACAAACTATTGACCTCAAATAAGGATGTAATCCAAGGCTCCGGCGACATTCTGTTGAGCTCTAATAACGATGTAATCCAGGATGGTAATACGCAATTTTCCGAGGCGACAGATACACCTCCCTCAAATGTCACTTTAATCTCTGACGTAATTCCCATTGGAACCACTGATACTGATTACATTCAGCCTATATTGAACAGCGTACCAGAAGGCCAGGTTGATGATAATTCAAACCAGCAACAAGGGTTAGGCTATACAGTAACAGCGGATAACCAACCACCAAGGATCACTCCACCCGCTAAAGGTGATCCATTCTCAAAATCAGTGCCAGGATAAAAAACAAAAAATAGCACTGTTGAATAGATTTTCAATACTTCCCATATCCACGGGGTTTCTATTGATGCGACAATATGATATTATTTTAGATTGATCTTGCAATTGATGCGGCAATTAAATATTGAGACTTGATATTTTGAATATGATCAAACTGGTATGTTGCGGGGTGTTCGTTTGGAAATGGGACACATTGTAAAAACAAAAAATGCTTTCCAAAAAATAATTTTCATAATTATTATAGTTTGCTGCCCCTTCAATTTGATCCATGGGGAAGATCCGCCGCCTTCAGAACAAGATGTTATTTTTATTGGTCCGGATACTGCTACTGAGGAACAGGGTATTATTCCATTTATACACGATGGCATACCGGCTGACAAAGTTATCATTATTGATGAGCAGAAGACGCCGCCCAAAAGTGCAGATGATCTTCCAGGCCCCGGAACCGGCTCTGGCATAAGGCCTGAAATCATTATAACCGATCCAATAGATTTACCTGAAGGCCAGGATATCAGACCCAACGAAGAGGAAAAAATTCCCCGCGAAAAACCAAAAATGGTAATTCCAAAAGGAGAGGAAGTTCTTCCGGATGGGACGATTGTTTTTCCCATTGAGCCCGAAGCGATAACTACTGATCAGTATGTGCTTCCAGACGGGCAGGATGCTATTCCTGAATTGCAGGAGATTTTGCCTGACGGCACCCTGGTATTTCCCATAGATACAAAAAACATTCTCCATGATCAAAACGTTATACCTGGTAGCGGACAAGAAACAGGTACTGCAGGCAGTGATGTCATCATACCAGGCGGACAGGCAGTTATACCGTCAGGGCAGGAGTCATTGTCTTCAGACCAACAAGCGCAGGGTACTTTTTCAGGGGAAACCGGTGTCGGCGCTAAGATATTCGGGATACGGGGAGGATATATCCATCCTGTTCTCTTATTAGACGAAAAATATACTGACAACATTTTTTCCACCAACACAGGAGAGAAAGAAGATTTTATTACAAGCATCACAACTGGTATCGGCCTGGCTTTTCCCGGAACCCGCGAAAATCTCATCTCTGTTAACACGGGAGTCCGCGGCGTGAATCTACGAAGGGAAGAAAAGGATGCAGCAAGATATCAGACCTATCTTCTATATTTCCCTGAATTTGTTTTTTACTCTGAACACTCTGACCAGGACCATATTAATCATAGGCTGGAAGCCCTGGCTGCCTATCATTTCGGCATTGGGCTTTCAATAAAAATGGCAGATGTTTTTAACATCCGGGATGAAATCAATTCTGATGGCGTTACAGAAGAACTCAGCCATTACATGGACAATGACCTGCTTCTCATGGTCTCCTATGATCCGTCCCACAAATTCCAGTTCCGGCTTGACCTTAACCGGTATGATATGGATTTTGAATCAGAAGAGGAATCTTTCCAAGACAGGCAAGACACAGGTTTTCAAATATATGCATATTATAAGTATTCGCCCAAAACATCCTTTTTCATTGAATATGATTTCATGGATGTCAAATTCTCCAATGACACCATATACAATAATACGGAACACCGGTACTTTGGCGGTATTGAATGGGAATTTGCCGCCAGAAGAACCGGAAGTCTTAAATTGGGATGGATCGATAAAAATTTTTCAGACAGCTCAGTGAATGATCAGAATGGTTTTTCCATAGAAGGGGAATTAGAACAAGAATTTACTCCCAAAAGAACGCTTAATGCAACCATATTCAGAAGATTCCAGGAAACAGACACCATTGATTCTTCAGGCTTTATGGAAACAGGTATTGACTTAGGGTTTAATCAGCGGTTTTCTAAAAAATGGACCGGCACAATCAATGCAGGCTATAAATGGGAGGATTACAACGGGATTAACCGGACAGACAAAGTATTCAATGTCGGTCCTGCAATAAGGTTTTCTGCAAAAAATTGGTTGATTTTTGACCT
>JAAEMC010000437.1 GCA_024225895.1 Desulfobacteraceae bacterium
GTTTAAGGGCCATTTTAAAAATGAACAACGATATTGAGACTGACATCCTGATCATTGGCGGTGGCGCCACAGGCACTGGCATCGCAAGAGACCTGGCCTTAAGGGGATTCAAGATCGTTTTAATTGAAAAAAAAGATCTCAATGCCGGGGCTTCCGGTGCAAACCACGGCCTTTTGCACTCTGGCGCCCGTTATGTTTTCACAGATCTTGAGGCCGCAATTGAATGCAGGCAAGAAGGCGATATTTTAAAAAAGACAGCCCGCCACTGCATTGAACAAACCAATGGCCTGTTTGTGGCTATTGCCGGAGATGATGAAAAATATATCGCCGACTTTCCAAGTCTTTGTAAAAAGGGCGGCATTCCCTGCAAGTCTGTTGACATAAATGCGGCCAAAGAGATGGAACCCGCCCTTGCCAGGGATATTATTGCAGCCTATGAAGTCAAGGATGCCTCCATCAATCCTTTTAAGCTGTGCATTGAAAATATAAGCGATGCAGTCCAAAAAGGTGGGAGGTTCTTAAATTTCTGTAAAGTAAAAGGGTTTGAAATTCAAAACCACCACATTGCCTGGGCAGACATCCACCATGAGGTCAGCGATTCCATTTTTAGAATAAAGGCCCGTGCATATATCAATGCATCAGGTGCATGGGCAAATCAGATTGCCGCCATGGCAGGTTTGGACATCGGCATGGTCTATTCCAAAGGCTCGCTTCTGGTCACCAACAAGCGAATTACCCAGCGGGTCATCAACCGATTAAGAAAGCCCTCTGACGGAGATATCCTTGTTCCAGGGGGTGTGGTATCCCTTCTGGGAACAACTTCTTTGCGCGTAGATTCCCCGGATAACATTTTTCCAACGGTCAGGGAAGTGGATGATATTATCAAACAAGCAGAAAAAATGGTGCCAAAACTGCAATCCTGCCGGTACATCAGGGCCTATTCCGGGGTAAGACCTCTGGTCAGTTCGGGCAGTGGTGACGACCGCCATATCACCAGGGGATTTACCCTGCTCGACCATGAAAAAGATGGTATAAAAAATTTTGTTACCATTACCGGCGGAAAACTTTCCACCTTTCGGCTCATGGCTGAGAAAACCTGTGATGTGATCTGTAAAAAATATGGGAACAAGGCCCAATGCCTCACAGGGCAGGTACCTCTGCCTTCCACAAAAACCGGTGAATGGTCTGAACCAGGAGTTTCTCCGTTTAAGCCTTTCCGGCTCAAGGAGAAACAGGACATGTTCCTTTGCGAATGTGAAATGGTGCCCCAAAGTGCGGTGGACACCATTATATCCACCATTACAAAAGAAGGGGGAAAAGCAGATTTATCCGCCATTGCTCTGCGGAGCAGAATCGGTAAGGGACCCTGTCAGGGAGCATTTTGCAGCGCAAGAATCCTTTCTTACATGTATAACAGCGGTCAACTAAACAAAAACCAAGGCATTCTGGATTTAAAACAATTTTTAAACCAGAGATGGAAGGGCGAACAATCATTGCTCTGGGACCAGGCACTGGTGCAATCCTCTTTAAAAGAGAGTATCCATTGCGCCCTTTTCGGTCTGGAGCTTGAAAGGCCCTAACGCGAAAAAAGGCTCAGGATAATGAAAGAACAAAAACACATCACCTGCGATATTGTTGTCATTGGTGCAGGACTTTCAGGGATGGCTGCCGCGGCCAGAGCATCTGAACTGGGATTAAAAACCGTTCAGGTAGGTGCTTCTTCCACATTGCTGTTTGCTTCCGGATTATTCGACTATCTGGGTGTATACCCCCTTGAATCCAGACGGGTATTAAATACTCCCAAAAACGGCCTTGAACAAATGTGTTCTGATATACCGGATCATCCTTATGCCAAAGCCGGACACGAACAGATTCTTAATAGCTTTAATTTCATAAAACAATTTCTACACTCTGCCGGGCTTTTTTACAGTCTTCCCCAAGAAAACAACCACATGGTTCTTACCAGTGCCGGAACCTTTAAGCCCACCTTTATGATGCCGTTAACATTTTTTAAAGGCGCCAACCTGGACCATGAATCCAAAAAATTATTGATTGTCGATTTTAAAGGATTGAGGGATTTTTCAGCACAACAGGTGGTCCATGTTGCTCAAAA
>JAAEMC010000438.1 GCA_024225895.1 Desulfobacteraceae bacterium
GATATGCGGGATACAGACAGACAATTGGATTTCATTTCAAAACCTTGTAAAAATTTAAAATATGCCCATATCGTCAATCAGTGGCTTCAATAATCAATTATTGCAAAAACAACGTTTAAATGTCAGACCGGCAATCAGAACCCGCAATAGTCAAAACGATTGAGATATGACAACTTAAGCCGCATGAATTCTATCTCTTAAAATCCAGTTGAAAAATCAATTTTACAAACCACTGCGAAATGCCTATGATTGTATTAATCTGAAAAAACCTATGCTACCGGGCAATTCGCGGTATCATTATTTTATTGAATTTCTAAAGGGATATAACCTTTTATGTCTTTGTTTCAAAAGCTGTTGCATGATTTTGAAAAATGGATGATTCCGTCAAACCAGGCACGCAAGGATGAATGGCAGTTGTGGCGTGAAAAAATCATCCTGTACAGCCTTCTTGCCGCAATGGTTTTAATTTTAGGTGCATTTATTCCCAGCTTTATCCTTTTGGCCTATGAACACACCTATACCCTCTTAGGGTTTGCCACATTCCTTTTGATCCCGTTTATGGGGTTGGTCTTTATTAAAAACATACCCTATGCTGTCCGCGCCTGGGGAGTCTGCACCCTGCTCGTTTTAATGGGTTCCAGTATCATGTATATTCGCGGTCCATTCACCTCCGGGCTGCTTTGGTTTTACCTGTCCATGGTTGCCGGCGCTGTTCTTCTTAATTTGAGGGCGGCGATATTAATCGGTATTTGCAATGGTATGGTGATCATATCCATTGCTGTTCTCTTGGTTAGAGCACCTCCGGACAAATGGAATTTGCTCATCCATGACCCCTTGATCAATTGGGGGATTACAGGCGTTCTTTTTATGGTATTGTCGTACATCACTGTTTATATGCTGGATTATCTGTTACAGGCCATCCAATA
>JAAEMC010000439.1 GCA_024225895.1 Desulfobacteraceae bacterium
CTATAACATAATCATATCCTTCGGCCACCAATGATTTGCGGATCAAATTCCGCATGGAAGCCTGGTCATCCACGACAAGTATGGCTAAAGAATTTCCCATGATTAATATCCTTTAAAATTTAACACCCCAAAAATGAAAGGGAAAAAATGTTGTCCGATAAAAATAATTTAATGAAAATTCATCAGCTTTGCAAGTCAGGACTTCTCTTTTTTTGATTTTTATATATTACTCATCAATAGAATGAATATTGCAATT
Organism: Desulfobacteraceae bacterium; assembly: GCA_024225895.1. Taxonomy (GTDB): domain Bacteria; phylum Desulfobacterota; class Desulfobacteria; order Desulfobacterales; family Desulfobacteraceae; genus JAAEMC01. The sequence continues at coordinate 257 of JAAEMC010000439.1, forward strand.
CTCATGGTAATGCAGGGGGGCATAAGGCCGAATTCATTGATGACTGGTATAAAATCTTAAATTCACTTGGATTTTAAGATGCCTGACGATAATGGTCATATTTTTTTGGCAATGTTGGAGTTTATGATACCAATAATCTTTAAAAACCCTAATACCGGTAAGGAAACTGGATCTTTCCTTTCCCCGGTACCAGCTCAACAGGCAGGGTGACTCTAAAAACCGTTCCTTTACCAGGGTCTGATTCCACAATGATGTCTCCGCCATGCTCCTGGACAATGCCATAAACCACTGAGAGGCCGAGACCCACACCCTTGCCTTTTTTCTTGGAGGTAAAAAAAGGTTCAAATATCTTGGAAACAATATCTCTGGGAATACCTGGCCCTGAATCCTTGAAACGCATGCAAATAGTATTGGTGGCGGCATTATGACGGGTCTGGACATAGAGTTCTCCCCCATCGGTTGCCATCATGCTTTCTGCGGCATTGGAGATAATATTCATGCAGACCTGTTTGATCTGGTCTTCTGATCCCGTGACCCTTGGCAGGTTGATACCATAATCCTCTATGACTTTGATCTTGTTTATTTTTAGGAGGTTGGAATTGAGCAGCAGGGTTTGGGTAATGAGTTTGTTAACATTGTATTTTTTCAATTGGATTTTGGATTGCCTGGCAAAGACCAAAAGATTGCTGACAATCCTGCTGATTCGGCGGGTTTCGGTTTCCATGAGGTTTAAGTATTGCAAAAAAAGATCAATTTCTTTCTGATCTATTGTGTCCTCTTTCAATATCCTTTTGCTGAGCATGACCAGGTTTAAAATTCCTGCTACCGGGTTATTTATTTCATGAACCACAGAAGAGGAGAGTTTACCCAGAGATGCCATCTTGTCCTGGTGGAGCAGCCGTTCATGGGTATCTTGTAGTTGTTTGGTCCGTTTTTCCACCATCCGTAAAAGTTCTTGCTTGGTCTCTTTTTCGCTTAAAACCCGTTTGGTCACATCCCGACTGATTTCAATAAACTTGGAGATCTTCCCTTTTTCTTCCCAGATTGGAAAGATAGTCAGCTCCGTGTACCTGGTTTCATCGTCCGGTCCCAGCCGGGTCAACTCAATCTGGCAATGCCGTTTGTTTTTGATGACCTCTTCTAAAGGACAGAGGTTATGGCAATTACCGCCTTTCCTTGTTACCTCCCTAAACACGTCATAACACTTACGGCCGATGACCTCGTCCCTTTTATATCCCATATGCTTTAAAAAGGCTTCATTGGCCTCCATGAGCTCTCTTTCCGGAGAAATTATTATAATGAAATCTCTGATGCCGTTTAAGATCATTTCTATTTCTTCATCAGGTAATTTCATGGCAATATCCTTTATAATAGAAGATTAAGAGCACAAGAAAAATAATGAAACACCTTATCACAGAAAAATTTGCCGTGGCAAGAAGGGGTTCACAAAATAGGCTGATCGTAAGTAACTTCTCCGGATTCATAATTTCAAGCGCTTGCAATTTTAAGGTAAACGAAAGTGTAGGATATTTAGAATCGGGTGTCGTAAAACACAACACTTAAAATTATTATTAAATTTCAAGTAGTTAGAAGCATATTATACAAATCTTCCCATCAAGTGTCGACAGAATCTACAGTTCTCAACTTTTCTCATATAGATGATCAGGAAATGGATCAAACCCTAAAACCCGTATAGAACAAGGTGTTTGAAAAAATAATCCTTTTTTTCTCACCTTTGGCATCCTGCTTGCTCTTATAAAAGACAAATGAATAATGAAGCAAAACAAAAAAAACCAAAACGGAGGGCAAAAAAATGACACAGACAATGAACAGTTCAAGAGAAAATCACGTTTGGAGAGCCACCAAAGATCAGAACGAGCACTCCTGTATCTGGATGCAGTCAGGCGCTGTAAAGAAAAAGGGCTGCAACAATTATTATGACTGCACCAATTGCAAGTATGACCATGCCATGGAAAAAAAGGCAGCAGCCGGCAAACATATTTCCTGGCAGAATGCCATGCGGGCCAAAGACAGCAAAGACAGAATCTGCCGCCACAGCATGAGCCAAAGGATGGGTATGAAGACATGTCCCATGAACTACAATTGTGACCGGTGCGAATTTGACCAATATTTTGAAGACACCCTGGCACCCAGGACCGGGCATGCCGGCGTTCATATGACAGACGTTAAAGGCTTTGCACTTGCCCAAGGCTTTTATTTTCACCAGGGCCATACCTGGGCCAGCATTGACAGTGGCGGAAATATCCGCGTCGGGCTGGATGATTTCTCATTAAAGGTATTGGGCGGCCCGGATGCATTTGATCTGCCCTTGACCGGACAGGAACTCAATCAGGATAAGGTGGGCTGGGGATTGAAAAGAAAAGATAACCTGGCAGATATTCTTTCTCCTGTAGATGGTGTCATCACAGGTGTCAATGCCGATCTTTTCAAAAATGCCGGCCTTGCCGACGAAGATCCTTATGGGGACGGATGGCTCTTTACCGTTCATAACTCAGATATCAAAGGGGCGGTTAAGCAACTCATGGATGATGACAGCAGCGTCACCTGGACTGGTGAAGAAGTCACCACCCTTGAAAACATGATCGAATCCGTAGCAGGCCCCATGGCTACAGATGGTGGTCTCCTGGTTTCAGATGTATACGGCAACCTGCCGACTCTGGGCTGGAACAATTTAACAACCGCCTTTCTAAGAACCTGATTATTTATCCTTAAGCACCTGATGTTTGAAAGGACGGATACCATGGAACCAAGATTAGAACAAAACACTCCTGCCTGCTTCTGGCAGCAGGCAGGAGTGGTCAAACAAAAAAAATGTCAAACGAATTTTAACTGTATCACCTGCCGGTATGACCGCGCCTTAAGAAAAGTCTGCCGTGACAATGAAGCCATGCGGGCTGATGGAGTTGAACCCAAAGGCAAAAGAGCCAATCTTGAATTCTGGCGGGATAAGCTCCAAAAACAGCCGCTGGCAAAACGGCCGTGCATCCATCACATGAAAGGCAGTATCGACTTTAAGGCCTGCTCGAAATACTACAATTGCATTGATTGTGAATTTGACCAGTATTTCCAGGATCAGTTCAAGGTCTATACCGTGGTTAAACCCATCGAGTTTGCCGATATCAACGGAGTATCCCTGCCCTTTGGCTATTATCTTCATCCCGGTCATATCTGGGTAAAAATTGAAGACAAAAACACGGTCAGAATCGGCATTGATGATTTTGCATCACGGCTTTTGGGAGTATTTGAGACGGTTGAAACCCCTTTAATGGGCAAAGAGATTTTTCACGGCAAGCCTGCCATTGAGGTGCAAAGAAACGGACACAAAGCCTCATTTACTGCTCCTGTGGGCGGCGTGATAACACAGGTCAACACCCAATTGAAAAAAAATCCCGGCCTGGTCAATGAGGACCCCTATGCCGACGGATGGATTTTAAGCCTTTATTGTCCCAATATTAAAAATGATCTGAAACGGCTCAAATTTATGAATTCAGCCAAAAAATTCATGAGCCGGGAAGTAGACCACCTTTACAAATTCCTTGAAGAGGAAACAGGGCTTGCAGCAGCAGACGGCGGACAGCTTGGCAATGACCTTTACGGCAACATCCCCGGGGTTTCCTGGCAAAGAATTCTGGATGAATTTATCTTAAAAGGTCTTTAGTTGCATCGGAAAGGAGCACATTGCAGTACCGGCAGTACTGATCGGATTTTAAATCCACATCCGCAAGTTTTCTGCAATAATGCATAATACATAATGGATCCTCACAATGGCGCAGATCAAAGGCATGGCCTAATTCATGTATGGCCTCTTTCACAATCCTTGCGCATCCTTTATGCGCCATCTTTAATTCCATCTCCTCGATGAGCCTGAATATGGAGATGATGCTTGATGTCCCTCCCAGTTGGGCTTCTCCATAGACATGGGTTAAAATGGGAATAAAAAGATCCTCTTTGGTAACTCCTATAATTTTTAAACAATCTGCCGGAGCATTATCACTGAGCTTTTCCAAAATCTTTGTGGAGTAATACTGGTTGCGGTCTGCATCATGGGCAAATGCAATATCTTCTAAAAGAACCTGAACCCTGATTTTGAATCCGAAAAATCCTTCCAGTTCCTTTGACAAGGTTTTCACAACCCAGGAAGGGATTTCGCCAATCGGCGAAACAACAATGATGTTTGCCTCATCCATAGATTTTGTTTCTATTCTGGTTCGCCGTTTGGCCCCGGCTTTTTCAAATCATACCGTTTAAGTTTGTTATAAAGGGTTGACCGGTCAATACCCAGGATGGCCGAACTCTTGGAAATATTCCAGTCTGTCTCTTCCAATATCTGGGAGATGTGCTGCTTTTCAACATCATTCAATGAAAAATACCGCTGGGTTAATTCTTTTTCCAGGGAATTGACAATGGGAAGATCCATGGGAGTAATGGTCCTGGTTTTACAGACCACCACTGCCCGTTCAACTGCATTGGAAAGCTCCCTTACATTTCCCGGCCATTCATAGAGCATGAGTTCATCTAAAGCATCCCGGCTGATCCGTTCGACACCCCGGTTGACTTCCTGGGTAAATTTTACCAGAAAATGATCGGCCAGAAGCGGGATATCCTCTTTGCGTTCCCTCAACGGAGGCATGGCAAAGGTGATAACATTCAGCCGGTAGTAAAGGTCTACTCTAAAAATCTTTTCCTTGATGGCTTCTTCCAGGTTGGCATTGGTGGCGGCAATCACCCTGAAATTGGCAGTAATGGGCTGGGTACCGCCCACTTTGTAAAAAATCTTGTCTTCCAGCACCTGCAGAAGATCAATCTGCATTCTCATACTGATTTCACCGATTTCATCTAAAAAAAGAGTGCCGCCATTGGCTATTTCCAGACGCCCTTTCCTGGTTTCCTTTGCATCGGTAAAGGCACCTTTTTGATGGCCAAAAAGTTCACTTTCCATGATGTGCGTTGGAATGGCTCCGCAATTCACACTAACAAAAGGTCCCTTATTGGCCGGACTGTTTGTATGGATTGCCTTTGCAGCCAAGCCCTTCCCTGTACCGGTTTCCCCTGTGATGAGCACCGTGGAATCCGTGTCTTTGATATCTTCGATGAGATTAAAGATTTCCTGCATGACCCTGGACTGGCCGATCATACTTTCAAACCGGGTCCGCTGGCTGTACTCCTCCCTGAAAAACTGATTTTCCCGCTTTTGTGCCTGGTGACTAATACATTTTTGAATCAAGACCCCGAGCTCATCAGGATCAAAAGGTTTTAAAAGATAATCAAAGGCGTGGGATTTCATTGCTTGGACAGCAGAAGGAATGGACCCAAAGGCCGTGATCATAATCACATCAATGTCCGGATAGTTGTCTTTGACATGCTTTAAAACATCCATACCGCTTATGCCGTCCATCTGGATATCAAGCAAAATAATATTGAAACTCTGGATTTTCAGAATCTCAATGGCTTTTTCCCCGCTGGGTACTGTACTGACATGATACCCATCCCTTTCTAACCAGCCTGCCAAGGATTCCCGGATTACCAGCTCATCATCTACTATCAGAATCTTAGTTTGTTCCATTCAATGCCCCATGCTGAAAGGTTGGAAGATGTGGTAATTTCCAACAAAAGTATATAAATATCTAATACTTGCTCAATGTCGAGCAGTATACACATGGAGACCAACATGAAAAATGTTGTCTTAAAGAATGGCGTAGCGGAATCGCCAGTAACCGCACGAACTAATA
>JAAEMC010000440.1 GCA_024225895.1 Desulfobacteraceae bacterium
GGGTAACACAAAAAGCACCTTTTAAATGAACCTGAATCACCTCATCCCACTCTTGTTCCGTCATTTTAAGGAAGGTACGGTCTCGCAGAATCCCGGCATTATTAATCAAAATATCCACCTTGCCAAACGCATCCAAGGCTGTGTCCACAATCCTTTGGCCCCCTTCCATGGTGCCCACTGAATCAAGGCTTGCAACAGCTTTTCCACCAGCCTTTTCTATCTTTTGAACCACCTGTTCTGCTGTTGCAACTGATTCAGGGTGTCTGCCGATATCATTGACCACTACTTTTGCCCCTCTTTTAGCCAGTTCCAAGGCATAGGCCCGTCCAATTCCTTCTCCGGCACCGGTCACAATAGCTACCCTGCCATCAAATCGTATTTTATCCATATCTTCTCCTGCTTGTATTCTTTTTTAGTGTTATACTAAATGTCATAAAATAAATCTATTCCGTTAAAACTCAATTGAGACGTTTGACTTAAGTCTTCGAATTTATAAGCCGGTTTGTTAGCGATCGCCACAGGCCATTTGGTTATTCAAAAAAGTATTTTGGCAATCACCATACATCCTTTTTATCCAACACTTGCAAATTATTTTGGGTAAATAACAAAATTGCGGGAAGGTACCAAAGGGATGATCCTATCCAACAAAAGGCCTTTGGATCAGCGTTTGAAAAAAATCAATTCAGATCATCCTGGCGTAATATTAGGGCTAAATCTTAAATTTGCCGACCACCTCATTTTGCTGTTTTGAAAGATCTGACAATTCAACAGCATTCTGACTGACCGCATTACTCTTTTCTGAGATATCATCTGAGACTTCGGTGACCTGGGCAATTTCCGTGGCAATTTCCGATATAGCAGCACTGCTCTGGTTTACATTGTCATTCATTTCACTGATACCGCTTGAGACCTGGCCCACATTACCAGCGATTTCCTGGGTAGTGGCTGATTGTTCTTCCACTGCAGTAGCAATGGTTGATACGATGAAATCCACATCATTTACAACTGAGGCAATGGATTTAATCCGATCTATCGTACCGTCGGTAGTGGATTGAATACTTTCCACCCGGATTTTGATTTCATTGGTGGCTTCGGCGGTCTGGTTGGCCAGATCCTTGATTTCATTAGCAACAACGGCAAATCCTTTTCCGGCATCACCAGCTCTTGCTGCTTCAATAGTAGCATTTAAGGAAAGAAGATTGACCTGTTCTGATATTTCAGTAATTGTTTCAATTACTTCACCAATCTCCTGGGCAGCGTCTCCCAAAACACTGACCTGGTCTGTAGCAGCACTCACATGTTCGACTGCATCACTAGTAACATTTCTTGCCCGCTCTGTATTCTGTGAAATTTCGTTTATTGTGGCCGTCATTTCTTCTGCTGCCGAAGCCACGGTATTAATATTGGCTGCCGCCCCTTCCATGGCATCTGCCACTGAATTCATGGAATCGCTGACAGATGTTGCATTGTCAGAGACCTTCCCCGCCCTTTCAGAGGCTTTATCTGCATTCACATTCATCTGGTCGGATAATTGGGTCAATGTTCCGGAAGAATCACCTAATTGTCCGGCACTATTGGCCAAGTCTTTTATAATCTCATGAATTTTATTAATAAAGATGTTAAACCAGGTGCCCAGCTCTCCGAGCTCATCCTGGCTTTTAATTTCAATTCGTTTGGTAAGATCGCCTTCCCCCTGGGCAATATCTTTTAAATTCGCTGTCACCTGATTCAGTGGCCGAATGGCCACAATCCTTAAGGTTAACAAGATAGTTACAACAAGTGCGGCCACCACCAGGGCAAAGGCAACGATCTTTATGGTGAGATCTGTTTGCCTTTTATTATCAATATCCCCCCGGAAAACATCAGCAGCTTTACGACTCTCTATTTGGGCCTTTTTAAGCTTTTCAGTAACAAATTGATCTGTGTAATACAATTTGATGGCCCCGACAACTTCACCTTCCATAACTAGGTCATCGGAAAAGGACATCTTTTCATCAAATTTCATATTTTCCGGCAATTTATCTGAATTTGTAATTTGACCATCTTCTTTAAAAATGGCAAGAAAGGGTTTCTTGTCCGGGTCTGTCACCACAATGGCATTAAGATCGGGTAGATGCAAAAACGTTTCAATACTTGCTTTCAGACCGTCTTGATCAAAATTATATACAAACGCTGCTGAGATGCCGGAACAAATCTTCCCACTGACCATGTACTGCTGTTTTAGTTCCTTCCTTCCATCGTCTGCCATTTTTTGAAAGCCTGCTGCCTCTTTTTTGGCCAAATTCTCCACAATGTAGCTGATCATGTTGGACTCCATCCACAAGATCACGACGGCTGTCGTTGCCAGCAGCAAAACAACCACGACACCGCTGATGAATGATGTCTTAGCAGAAATCCCCATTTGTTTGACATTTAGAAAACCGTCTTTGAGTTTCATTGTATTATATTTTTCCTCATCTTAAATTAATGAATTGTCTGTTATCCTGATTAAAAAATTTCCATAAAATATCCAA
>JAAEMC010000441.1 GCA_024225895.1 Desulfobacteraceae bacterium
ATTGAAAAGACCATTGAGACTTCATCTTGGATCAGAAAAATGTTTGAAGCAGGTGCAAAACTGAAAGCAGAGCATGGTGCGGATAAGGTATTTGATTTCAGTATCGGTAATCCCGATCTTGAACCTCCTGAACAATTTCAAAAAGCCATTGAAAAGATAACTGCTGAGCAGACTCCGGGCATCCACGGATATATGCCCAATTCAGGCTATCCTTTTGTCAGGCAGGCCATTGCCAAAACCATGTCAAAAGAGCAGAACAAAGCAGTGACAGCAGATGATATCATTATAACCTGCGGGGCTGCCGGAGGGCTTAATGTTATTTTTAAGGCATTGCTGAATCCAGAGGAAGAAGTCTTGGTAACCACTCCTTTTTTTGTCGAATATACAGCATATGCAGATAACCACGGCGGCGTCTTAAAAACGGTCCCGGCAAAAGCCGATTTCGGCCTTGATATTGATGCCATTGAAAAAAGTATTACCGCGAAAACAAGAATTATGCTCATCAACTCTCCCAATAACCCCACAGGGAGAATTTATTCAAAACAAAGCCTCTCTAACCTGGGAGCACTTTTGGAAAAGAAATCCAAGGAATTTGGGTCCGTGATTTATCTGGTATCAGACGAGCCTTATACCAAAATTATTTTTGATGATGCCGAAGTGCCGCCTGTATTTTCTTTTTATAAAAACACCATCAGTGCCACTTCCCATTCCAAGGATCTGTCTTTGCCCGGAGAAAGAATCGGGTATATCACGGTAAACCCGGATGCAGAATACCGCGCCAAACTATCCGGTGCCATGACATTGACCAATAGAATCTTAGGTTTTGTCAATGCACCGGCTATGATGCAGAGGGTTCTGCCGGAACTTCAAGGTGCCAGTGTGAATATTGATATTTACAA
>JAAEMC010000442.1 GCA_024225895.1 Desulfobacteraceae bacterium
ACCAAAACCCTTGCTGTGACCACAATATATAGGTTTTTTTCTTATGACCTAACTGGCAATTTTCAAAATAATCAAAGTTTAAAATCTAATGTCCCGGCAGGTTATCAGCAATTGAGAGTATTCAAAGAATCACTCAGATGCTTACCCCCTGAAGTCGAAACTGTCCGGTTGAGATCAGACACGGCCGGATATCAGCATGATCTCCTCCGATATTGCGATACGGATGATAATAAGCGGTTTGGTAAGATCGAATTCGCAGTTGGATGTAAGGTTACAGATGCCTTTAGACAGGCAGTTCAACAGGTTCCGGATGAACAGTGGCGTCCGATCTACAGTACCATCGGTAAAAAGAAATTGGATACAGGAGTAGAATGGGCAGAAGTCTGTTTTGTTCCTAATGAAATAGGCCACAGCAAAAACGGCCCTGAATATCGCTACCTTGCCAAAAGACAAAAGCTTGAGGAAACATTACCCGGAATGCCGGATACTCAAATGACATTGCCGTTTCCCACACTGGAAACCAACAACGGTTGGTATAAACTATTTGGGGTCGTTACCAACATCGCTGAGTGTGTAATGATTGGTGAAGATGTTATCCACTGGCTCCATAAAAGGTGTGGCAAAAGTGAGGCGATCCATTCTGTTATGAAACATGATTTGGCAGGTGGAACATTACCATCCGGTGACTTTGGAGAGAATGCAGCCTGGTGGTGGATAATGATCCTATCCTTAAACCTGAATCAGATGATGAAGCAATTGGCTCTGAAACCGGAGATGAAAAACAAAAGGATGAAGGCGATACGGTACGCCATAATCAATCTGCCGGGACGAGTTATTAAAAAATCCAGACAACTAATAATACGTTTAGCCAAGGGACATCCAGGGTTTAAAACACTTTTAGACATACGAAAACAGATAGCATCGCTGGAAGCATTACCGTCGGGATAGAGATGAAAGAAGTACAATTTAATAAGCAGTCAGGAGGAGCCTATATAAAAACAAAGGGCGTTTTACGTCCAAATTACCGCTGAAAATCTATGATTGGGCGTCCACTCCTCTCTTGCTAAGTTTGGAATTGAGAGAAGTATAAAAAAAGCTAAAAAAATGGTTCAGGGGAAGACTAAAAAAAATAGGTGGTGGATTTGGGCCGGGCCAGTACTTTGACTTAGAGACCGGATTGCACTACAATTATCACCGATATTATGATCCTCAGCTTGGCCGGTATATTACGCCGGATCCGATTGGGCTTGAAGGTGGGATTAACACATTCGTCTATTCATTAAATAATCCAATCAATCGGATTGATAAGTCGGGTATGAAAAGTGTTATGGTCGGTTATGGAGTGTGTGGTGGCTACGCAGAATTTTTTGGATCAAAATGTACAAGAGATTGTGAGGAGGTCGATGATACATATCCCGAGAGAGCCTATGCAATTTGCATTGATTTTATGAATAAGTATGATAACAGTTGGCGTGTTCTTGGTGTTGGTCGTTGTTTAGTTGGGGAAGAGGCAAAGTGTCAGGGGTATGAATGCTGTGCTCAAAGAAACAAATGTCGTTTTAATGCTCACATGAAATGTTACGCAAAATATGCATTTGTTGATCCTTTTAATCCTTTCGGTCCAGGCTTTCCAGACGGGGGTCCTGAGTTAGGATGGAGTGAGCTTTTACCAGACTGGTGGAATAATTAGAGGTATAAAAAGGAGAATTATGCTTAAATTGTCGATTGCCCATTTTATCGTGGTATCAATAGGTTATCCTTTAATCAACGCCTATTTATTCTTTATTGTGTATGGAATTTTACTCAAACACAAACCATTGGGTTTAGCTATTGAAGGGTTTGGATTTTATCCTAAAGGTGCATTCTTAGCTGCAGTCATAGGAACTTTATTTTGTCTCATACTATCAATTCCTTGTGCCTTAGTTCAAATTTTTTTAATACTAAAGATCCAATCACCTATTTGGATTCGTTATATTTTATGGCTTTCATGTATAGCATTAGGGCTTTCACTTGGAATAGGCATATCAATAAATCATTTTAAAAATTATTTTTTAGCATTACCACTACAAGGTTTTTTTTCCGGATTCCTATTAGCAATGCTGCTTTTCATCATTTGGAAAGGGAAGATAGGAAGTCTGTGAAAGAAGCGATTTAGAGTATCCAAAGGGCAAAGTGGAAAAACTCCTCATCAGCTAATATCGGGTCTATATCGTCTTTTTTACCCTCAAAAACAGCGGTTTAAGACTTGCCGGTCAAAGTGTCTGTTGCAGCTTATTGACAAAGGTGGTGGCATCAATGATCTGGATGCCCTGGTAATGCTTGAGGTTCCTCAAGTGCGGGTCGCGGGACAGGATGTAATCGGCCCGGCCTTCCAGGGCGCAGGCTAAGAATTTGTTGTCTGTGGGATCATTGGTGATCCGGTCTGTTTTGTAGCGGTCCTTGGTGATAACGGCCTTTCTGAACACCAGCCTGAAAAACCGCTTGATGTTCTCTTCATCCGGATTAAACCGTTGCTGTATCCTTGGGTAATGCAGGACCCGGTTGACTTCCTTGATGATATCAATGGAGGTCATCAGGATAAAGTCCAGGTTGATCCAGTGATCCTGGAGAATGGCAGAGACCGTATTATTACCGAACAGGCCGGATACAAACAGGTTGGTATCTATGACAGCCTTCAGCTTATGTTCCAATTGCATCTCCGGGGTTTTCTTCTGATCTTACCGCCTGCACAGCCTCATCCACAATGCTGTCAATCTCATCTTCAGAATAATCTTTTGCATTGGTCCTGAACTCTTTAACCACCTTGCGCATCTGGTTTGTCCAGGCAGTGTCAGAAGACCCTGGCATGACCTGTTCAAGCCTGTTTTTAATGATCATGCTGTCTATGATGGTCATAATGGCCTCTTTATCACTGGGTTTGAGTTTAGAAACCATCTCAAACTGCTCCAGCAGTTTTTTATCCATGATCCTGTTGTCAGCAACCCCTTCCCCTTTGTCAAAAAGAAGCTCATCAGCAGAGATACCAAGGGTTTTTGCTATATTTTTAATGACCTCCAGGGTTGGAGATGATTTACCTTTTTCATATCGTCTTATCTGGGCAATGCCCACCCCTATCATGGCTGCCATTTGTTGTTGCGTCAGCCCCTTGTCATGCCTCATTTTTGACAGTTTTTCTGAAAACGGCATGTTCTTGTCCTCCCTATTTGATTTACTGGAGTTATTATAACACAGGTTTTTGGAACTGCCGTTAATATGAGATTGTTTCATTGTAAATATCCTTGACATAAAATATCATAAATGACAGCAAACAAAACATATAAGATATGTATTCTTTTTTTGTGCATTTTGCAATATTTATCTTGACACGGTTTTTTAATGAACGGTACCGGGTCTTGAATAGTGAATTAATCTCGACATTCACATTCATGTCGATCACTTAACCCATAAAGCAATTTGCCTACATATTCATCGGTCAGTTATTGCGTCAAGCGCTCGAAAATTACGATGAAAAAAATACTGAATTTCAAACAGATTGCAAAAAAATTTATTCACTATTCAAGATGTGACCCCGTGATCATTGTTGAGGCATCGATGATATAAGATGTCAATGATATAAGATATCCTGGGCTATAATCCCTGGATTCCGGCAGGCTGTTTTACAACTGTTAAAATCATTTTAAACCGGGTTACAGCTGTCACTGAATGGGGAATATTTGCCGGCATAACAACAACCTGTCCTGCAATTGCCGGAATCTTTTCTCCATCTACGTTAATTAAAGCCTCTCCGTCCAGAATCTGTACCATGGCATCTCCTGGTGATGTGTGGGCGCTTATTTCTTCTTCTTTATCAAATGCAAATAAGGTTATATTAATATTGGATTTACTTGAAAGGGTTCTGCTGACAACCCTGCCATCTTCATAGTCCA
>JAAEMC010000443.1 GCA_024225895.1 Desulfobacteraceae bacterium
ATTATCGTGGTGTTTTGTGCATTTCCCATACAAACATGGTCCTTTCACCCTGTTTCAATCCGTATTATTAATAAATTGTTTAAAACACCAGATGGAGGATGAATAATGTCCAAGGTGGTGCCTTTTCTAAATGTAATGACGAAAGATCAGATGCAAAAGATACATCATATGGCACTGGCCATCCTCGAGAAGTCCGGCATCCGGGTGGATGATGAAAACGCCAGGTCTGTTTTTGAAAAAGCCGTTGGTAAATCCGCCAACGAGAACCGGGTATTCATCCCAAAAGATATGGTGGAATGGGCAATTAAGGCCGCCCCTTCAAATATCGAAATTTGCCGCAGAGATGGTGAAAAAGCCTTTACCCTTGACAGCCGGGATACGGCCCAGACCATTTTTGGTATTGGCGTAACAAACCTCTATTACCAGGATGTCTTGACCGATGAGGTTACAAGTTTTACCAGTGATCATATGGCCCAAGCCACACGCCTTGGAAATGGTCTGGATGAATTTGATACCATAGCCACTCCCGGAGTGATTCAGGATTGCGATCCAGATGTTTCAGAAATTTTGGGATTTGCCCAGATGCTGGCAAATACTGAAAAACCCATTACTATGCTGATTTCGGAACCTGAAACATTTAAAAATTGTCTTTTGATGGCAGACCAGCTTATTGGTGAAAAAGCCGCCCAAAAATCTATTATTCCTTATTTTAATCCCATTACACCTTTGATTCTCAATGCGGAAACCACTGTAAAAATGGACTTGACCATATCAAAAGGCATGCCCTTTATTTTTTCAAATTATGGCATGTCCGGCGCCACCTGTCCTATTACACCAGGGGGAACTCTGGCTTTACTTATTGCAGAGCTTTTGGCAGGCTTGGTCTATGGTCAGTTGCTTAAAGAAGGAACACCTGTAATCCTTGGCAGTCTGCCTGCGGCCTTTGATATGAAAAAAATGACAAGCTATTACACACCCCAGAGTATGCTGATCAATCTTGCTTGTGCCGATATGATGGCCCATTATGAGATTCCCCATTGCGGTACATCCGGAGGATGGATGGGTCGGGGACCTGATATGATGGCAGGAAGCATGCTGTGGCAGAATCATCTGACAAGCGTCATGGGAAAAGCGGGTCTTGCTCCCTTTGTGGGTAATAATTTTGATTCCATGGCATTTTCGCCTGCCACAGTGGTATATGCTGCCGAGATCATTCGCATGGCCAGGGATTATTCAAAGGGATTCTCCCTTAAGGACGAGGAAGTGGGTTTGGATGAGATCATTCGTTTGGGCCCGGGAGCCAGTTACCTGACTTCGAACCTGACCATGGCAAAATTCAAGGAACCCTTGACTAAAAGCGAGATTTGGCCGTTCCTTTCTCTGGAAAAATGGCAAGAGCAAGGCAATCCCAGAGCGGGTGCTGAACTTCGCCGGTATACACATGATTTTATGCAAACACTGATGCCGCCTGAAGATCACGACCAGATACTTTCAGCAGCCCAGGAATATATGATGTCAATGTCCTTGACGCATTGAAAATAACACTAAGAGTTAACAACTTTTCATTTAAGCTAAGTACAATTAAGATAACAGCTAACGGCTGGTGAAAAGGGAATCCATATAACTTTTAATATTAACTTGGAGGAAGAGCGATGAAAAAAATCGGAAAATCATTAACTTTGGTATTATTATTAATGCTGATTTTCCTGCCGCCTGTATCTGCCGGAAACAAGGGTGAACTGAAAATTGCCCGCTGGGATGATATCAATACATTTGATCCGGGCTGGCTGACCAGTAACGACCGCGAATTGACCATAATGCGGTGCCTTTACAACGGCCTGGTGAAATACGAGGAAGGTTCCTGGGATGTGAGCCCTGATCTTGCCGAATCCTGGGAAGTATCCGAGGATGGAAAAGCAGTTGTGTTTAAATTGAGAAAAGGAGTTCAGTTTCATAAAAATTACGGTGAAATGACTGCCGAGGATGTCAAGTTCTCTTTTGAGCGTATTATTCATCCGGACAGCAGTTCCTCTGAAAAAGGCAACTGGGCGCAGCTCGACCATGTGGAAGTGGTGGATAAATACACGGTCAAATTGGTTTTTAAAGATAGAATGGCACAGTTGTTCACATCCACATTGCCTTCCAATTCCGGGATGATTGTCTCCAAAAAAGCGGCTGAAAAAATGGGTCGTGAAAAGTTCAGTTTCAATCCCATTGGCACAGGTCCTTATCAACTGGAGCTTTGGGAACCCAAAAAACATGTCAAACTGAGTGCATTTGACGGATACTGGGGTGAAAAACCTGATATTAAAAATGTCACCTTTGTCCCCATTGTTGAAGATGCTACCTGCGAAATGGCTTTAAACACAAAAGAAATTGATATCGGACGAGTGGCGCTGATCAATGCGGCCGTATACCAGAAAAGTCCAAAATTGAACCTGGTGGTAAAACCTTCCTTGAAACACTGGTGGATCGGATTCACCGTGAATAAAGCACCGTTTGACAATCAAAAACTTCGCGAAGCCTGCCGGTATGCTATTGATGTGGACAAAGTCTTAAAAGCCGCATTCTTTGATATTGCCCCAAGGGCAAATACCATTCTGCCTCCGGGCTTGTTGGGCCATTGGAAAGATGCCCCTGCTTATAAAGTGGATCTGAAAAAAGCAAAACAATTGCTAAAAGAAGGCGGAAAGCCCAACGGGTTTAAAGCCAGTCTCTACATTTGGCCTGATGAGCAGGTTAAAGTGACTGCAGAAGTCATCAAGTCGGACCTTGCCAAGATCGGTGTGGATATTGATATCCAAATCAAGGAAACCGGAGCGTTCAATAAAGCCACCACCACCGGCGAACCCAATATGTATATTTCTTATTTCAATACCACCATTGATCCTTCTTATGCTTTCTCCTGGTTCTTTACCGGTGAAGAGTGGAATTTAAGCAAATGGAGCAATAAAACTTTTGATGACCTGTGCTCCAAAGGTGTTATTGAGTCAGATCCTGCCAAGAGAGCAGCTCTTTATATTAATGCACAAAAGGAAATGGACAAGGATTGCTTTGCCATCTGGCTGACCCATGGTATCCGTGTGACAGCCGCCCAGAACAATGTTGAATTGGGCAAGCTCTATCCGGACGGACGCCTGGCGCCCTGGGGCATGAGTTTCAAGTAAACCCTCAATACAATGTTGGGGACAATCCACTTGAATGTTGGGGCGTGGCCAAAGGTTCAATCCTACACCTTTGGCCACTTTTCCAACCAATAAAATTTCAAGGGATAATCATTACACATAAGGAGGGCAGGTTATTTTAAAGTATATCATCAAAAGAACCCTTTGGACTATCCCAACACTCATCGGCGTGTTGATGGTTTTGTTCAGCCTGACATACCTTTTACCCGGAGATCCGGCATCGGTGATGCTGGGCCCAAGGGCAACCCCCCAGCTGGTGGCGGAACTCAATGAAAGGCTTCAGTTGGATAAACCCGTTTATGTTCGTTTGGCCTATTATATTTTCGGAGTGGCAAAAGGGGATCTAGGTGATTCGGTCTGGTCGGGACACTCTGTTCTTTCATTGATCGGAAAAAATTTACCCCATACCATCCTTCTGGCCATTACAAGCCTGGGTCTTGCCGCCGTGATCGGTATTCTTTTGGGAACTTTTGCATCAATTCACAGAAGAAAAAAGATTGGCTCTACGGTCACTACCCTGTCCCTTTTGAGTGTTGCGGTGCCGGATTTTGTTGCAGCTCTGCTTTTGATGCTGCTTTTTTGCATCAAGATTCCCATATTGCCTTCCCTTGGAGCCGGGGCGGACGGTGATATTATGGATATCTCCCTTCATCTGATCTTGCCCTCACTGGCGTTGGCCATCGGCTGGATCGGCTATATTGCCAGGCTTACAAAAGAATCCATGGAAGAAGTTATGGACACGGACTATATCCGCACGGCCAGAGCCTTTGCCGCACCCATCAACACCGTTTACTACCGGTATGCCCTGAAAAATGCTGTCATTCCCACCATTACTGTGATTGGCCTTGGGTTTGGCAAGCTTTTAGGCGGTGCTGTTTTCATGGAGATTATCTTCAACCGTCCTGGCTTGGGAAAAATGATTGTGGATGCCGTATTTGCAAGGGATCTGCCCGTTGTACAGGGCGGGATATTGATTGCCACAATCCTTTTCATTTTTGCCAATCTTCTGGCAGATATCTCCTATGCCTTTGTGGATCCGAGAATCCAATACGATTAAATGAGGGAATAAAATGGGCACCAATTTATTAAGTATACAAAATAACAAGCAGTCACCCCAAGAGATTATCGTTGCCAAACGTTCCTTGCTCAGCCGGATTCTCGAGGTGGTAAAAGGGATTATCCGGACCAAAGGCGGGATTTTTGGGCTGGGTTTTATCTTGCTGATGATCTTTACCTCTATTTTTGCTCCTATTATCTCTCCATTTGATCCCATAGAGCAGGATATTGTCAACCGGTTTGCAGGACCTAGTCTGAATCATCTCATGGGAACCGACTATCTTGGCAGAGATATTTTATCGCGCATTATTTATGGGTGCAGAATCGCCACCATGGTTTCCTTTGGGTCTGTAACCCTTTCAGCCATTCTTGGCGTTATCATGGGGGTTATGGCCGGTTACAAGGAAGGCAGCAAATTTGATTATTTTATCATCCTGATTTTTGATGTGGTGATTTCCTTTCCGCAGATTATTCTTGCCCTGGCCATTGTTGCCGTGCTCGGGCCGTCATTATTTAATCTGATTGTAGCCCTAGCCGTTACCTCCTTTCCCTTTTATGGAAGGATTGCCAGGGCCCAGACCCTTTCCATTAAAGAATCAGACTTTGTAAAAGCCGCCGAAGCACTGGGCCTTAAAAAACAAAGAATTGTTTTCAAACACATTATTCCCAATATTATGACACCGGTCTATGTCTGTGTGGGAATGGACATGGCCACCATGATCATATACGAGGCGGGCCTTTCCTTTCTGGGCTTAGGTGTTCAACCGCCGACAGCCTCCTGGGGCATCATGCTTCGAAATGGATATAAGTATATTATGACATCCCCGTGGATGATTTTTTGGCCGGCTTTTGCCATTGCTGTAACAATGGTCGCTTTTGCATTGTTCAGTGACAGTTTCAGAAAGACCCTGGATCCAAAGGAGAGAAAAAAATGACGAATACCCCTTTACTGGAAGTCAACTCCCTGACCCTGGATTATATTTTGGGAGGAAAAAAGATGCGGGCTTTGGACAAGGTCAGCTTTACCCTGGGAAAAGGGGAGGTCATGGGGGTTGCCGGAGAAAGCGGATGCGGTAAATCAACCATGGGATTGTCCATCATCGGGCTTTTGCCCAGGATTGCTAAAATTCCCAGGGGCGAGATAGTCTTTGAAGGCGATGATCTTTTAAGGATGTCATCCCGGCAGATGGACAATGAGATCCGCGGCCAGAAAATATCCATGATTTTTCAGAATCCCCAGAACGCCTTGAACCCGGTTTTTAGAATCGGTTCCCAGATGACGGATATTTTAAAGTTTCAGGAAAAGAACAGAAAAGTCCAAAGAAAAAGCTCCAGGCAGGAATTATACAAAATGGCAGTCAGCCAGCTGCGGGATACCGGCATATCTGATCCGGATGAACGGATATCCAATTACCCGTTTGAATTTTCAGGCGGAATGAAACAGCGGGTGATGATAGCCATGGCTCTTTCTTCCCAGACCTCTCTTCTCATTGCCGATGAACCTACAACCGCTCTGGACATGACCATAGAAGCACAGATACTTGAACTATTGACCAAGCTCAAGGGCAAGTATGATACTTCCATTTTGTATATCAGTCATAACCTGGGGGTGTTGTCCCAGATTTCAGACCGGATTATGATCATGTATGCAGGCCGGATTTTTGAAATGGGACCTACCAACGTTGTATTGGGTTCACCCCGGCATCCGTATTCCTCAGCCTTGCTGGAATCTCTTCCAGGCCGTCATACAAAAGGGAAAAGACTCTTGTCCATCCCCGGCCATGTTCCCTCTTTGGACAGTTTACCAATCGGATGCAGTTTTCATCCCAGGTGTCCCTTTGCAGAAGATGAGTGCAGTAAGGTCACACCGAGCCTTGAGATCGTTTCTTCAAACCACTGGTCAGCCTGCTTGCTGGATCAGCGCAGGGGGAGGCAGAAATGGAAATGGATTTAGTTGAAATCAGTAATTTGAAAATGCATTTTTACCTGGGCAAAGGGGTGTTGTCCAAGATCTTTGGCAAGGGATTGCGGGTGGTCCATGCTGTAGACGGTGTGAATTTAAAGATAAAAAAAGGCCACACATTCGGATTGGTTGGCGAAAGCGG
>JAAEMC010000444.1 GCA_024225895.1 Desulfobacteraceae bacterium
AATTTTCGTTCAGCCACTATTTAAATCAACCGAAGCATATCTGAGGCAAGAACAATAGGGCCTTGAAAAGTTTTCTCACATTGTTTTTGAATATCTTCCTGATCGCACTCCGGATAAAAGTGGGTCAGGACCAATTTTTTCACATTGGCTTTTGCAGCAATCCTGCCCGCTAAGGAAGGGGTAAGATGGCCAACTACTTTTTTATTATCAGGCAAAGCAGATTCACAAATCAGGATATCTGCACCACTGGCAATTTTGATAAGATTCTCAGAATAATCCGTGTCCCCTGAATATACCACACTAAATCCATTGGGGTCTGTAAAGCGGAAGGCTCGGCTTTCATCTTTATGGGCCACCTTTGTGTAATCTATTTGGATGGCACCTAAATCAAATGTGTCCTTGTTGGTCGTATCAAGTGTAATAATATCAAAATACCCCTTTGGTAACTCAAGGCTGCCTTGAAATGTCCGGTTCATATTATCCAATAATTGAGTGATACCGGTCCCGCCAATCAGGGTGAGTTTTTTTTGCCTTTTAAATCCCGGGTATTTAGTGGCAAATATAAATGGGGGAACTTCCGCACAATGGTCTAAATGGAAATGGCTCAGGAGGATGGCATCCACATCATTGATGCTTACGCCTGCCATCAAAAGCCTGTGCATGGTTCCGGGCCCGGCATCCACCAAAAAGGTATGGGTCTGGTCCTGGAGAACAATTGAGCACGAACTTCTGTCCAAGGATGGCACACAGGTACCGGATCCCAAAATAGTTATGTTCTTAATACCAAGGTCCACCTTCACCTGCCCGATATTTGGTAAAGGATCGATTCAACCATGATGGCAAATTCAGGTGCTGCCTTTTTTTTGTTTTTGATAAGCCTTTTGCCGGCTAAAAATTTGAAAAATCTGGAACAAATGCTTTTTTGGTCCATGGTAAATTGGTGGGCAAATCCTTGTTTTGGTAATGATGTTTCTTTATTTTGTTCAGGAAGATCTCGCCGGCCATGGGGACGGTTGATCATTTGAGAATAATATAACAAGGTCCTGTCCAAAAGAATATAAAGCAACTGGATGTTTTCATTGGGGCCAAGCTGAAGCATATCCCCGCCAAACCTGATACCTTTGGTTTTTTTATTCACCATCCGTTTGCCGCCAAACAGTGCTGACCCAGCACCTAAAAGCCCGCCAATTGCAGTAAAGACACCGAACGTAATCCCTCCGGCTGCCGTATCTACGACCGCTCCCATGGTACCACCAATGACAGCACCTGCTGTGACCAGTTGTTCTTTTGTTAATCCCAGAAGCGCCCATGTCTGTTTTGAAAAAAGGTCATGGGCCAATACGGAATGTACCGGCAATGAAACCTCGTAAATGTGATGCCGGAACAAGTTTTTAATCTTTTTAAACAACTCT
>JAAEMC010000445.1 GCA_024225895.1 Desulfobacteraceae bacterium
ATATTATAGAATATTTAATATTTGGTATTCAAAATTAAAAGACAAGTTATGGGGAAGAGGTTTAGGGGCTGGTTAAGATGAAATTAAAGCAGTCAGTTTTGCATTTAACTCTTTTGGTCCATCTTCTTTTAAAGTTTGCTGCAGGGATTTTAAAACCTCCCTGATTATTCCTGTTTTTGGATTGGGCGCAAGCATCTGAATTTCAATGGTCTTAATGTCAATGACCGTTTGTTCCAGTCTGGGATAGTCACCCAGGGCCTTGTGGGCTGTATGGACCTTGATTTCTTCTAAAAGGTTTTCCACATTTTTTTTTGCTTTGGCATCAAGCACAGGCCCCGTACCAAGAGACAAGGCTGTATCAGGTATGTTTTTATCCGTGGATACATTCAATGCTTCCAATCCTGTATGGGTGATGCCAATGCCGCCGGAAAGGGTTTTTAACTCGGCAAAGCCCTGAATAAAAAGCGATTCTGCCATGGTACCGGCCTCTTCTTTGGCAAGTCCTAAATTAGCTCCCACTTCGTACATGGAAGCCTGGGCATTCAGGTCACTGCCGGTTACAGAATAGAGCTCTGCCAAATAGGTTTTTTCTTCAGCAGATGCAGGATCCATTTGATGTGTTCCTTTCATTTGATAAGTCAGCTAAGGCGATATCTTCAATTTAAATGCAAACAAAAGCAGCAGTCGTTCAGGCAAATTATTGGCCGACAGTGAAGGTTGTTCCGCTGCTCCATGCCCCGGAACCTAAAGAGCTCCATCCCATCACCCACCATTCATAGGCGTCATCTTCCAAAGCCGGGCTGATGGTAATCGAACAGGTGCCCGAAGAGCACGTAACTTCAGGATAATTGGTGTAATTGTTTTCTATTTCATACCATTGAACTAATTTATAGGTCTCTGAAGTGTTGTTCAGATAAAGCTTATACCAGGTGGCCTTGGAATCCTCATTCCAGACAAAAGTTGCCGTGCCGGCTGCCAAGGTTCCGGAAGGAGACACCAGGGTTATCTGGGAGGGGAGATCACTACTATTTGCCATGGCGAAGCTTACGGCGCTGCCCCACTGGCTGCCGCTGTCATTCCAGGATTTTAAATAACCCTGATAACTGCCGGCGGAAAGTGTGGTGGAAGGGGTTACAGTACAGGTCCCGCCGGAGCAGACATTGGTGGCTTCGTACCACTGGGATATGGTTTCATTATGATTGGCATCCCAGACATAAAGTTTGTACCAGGTGGCATTGGAAGCAGCAGTCCATGTGTATGCCGGAGTTGAATCCGATATGGTGCCGGATGGTGAACTCAACGTCACTTTTGCAGGGATATTTTGGCTTTCAATCCCCGTGGTCTCTTCTATCCAGTCCGTATAGTTGACCACCTTTGCATATACACCCGGTGAATTCGGTGCTGCACATCCATTACCCCATGAGGTGATACCTGTCAGAAACCAGCCGCTGCCGTCATCATTTGCCACGATCATTGGACCGCCTGAATCGCCTTGGCATGTATCTACTCCGCCGCTTTTATTACCGGCAGTGATCATATTATCTGTAAATTCAGATCCATAGATACTCTGGCCATAGGCGTCGGAGAAAATAGTGATTTCGGCTTCATAAAGGTCATCCGGGCTGGAGCCGTAAGGATAGGATGTTACCCCCCACCCGAGAATCGTTGCACTGGTATTTGCGGCCGCAAGGTCCTCATCTGCAGAGTAAAGTATTTCCAGTACATCTTTGGTTGAAGTCTGTTTTAGGTGCAGCAGGGCAATATCATTATCCAAAGTGACAGTATTAAAGTTGGGGTGCATAACAATCCTATCTACTTCAATTCGCTCACCACCGGAACCGGAAAGAGCGTTTTGGCCGATCAAAACATCAATCTCAGAGGCTGACGATCCTTCTGTACAATGGGAAGCGGTTACTACCCACTCAGAGTCGATCAGGGCGCCGCCGCAAAATTGGCCGTAATAGTTGTCATCCCCCCGTGTTACCAGAGCAGTGATCCACGGCCAGGAAGTCTGGGTTTCCTCCCCCCCTATTATCTTGGGGATTATCAGGGGGGGCTTGGATGCAGTTGATTTTTCCATGGGCAAGGCCACGGCATCTTCGGCAGTTAAAACCGGTATATATGCAAGGGCGGCCAATAGAAGACACAATGAAAATAAATAAATATTGGAATAGTTGCGTATTTTATTAAATATAAATTTAATCATAATAAATATCCCCAAAAGCCCAGGATGTGTTTGACTGATCATATCTCAATGTTTTTTACAGATTCTAAAAGTATGACGTTCGGATTGGAAAATCAATTCTTTTTATACTGACCCTGACGGCTTTCTTCAATATATTGATCATATTTTCCGCTTTCCTTTAATAAATTAAGACCCTTATTAAACTTATCAATCAGGTTCTTTTTATTAGTTTTAGGTACAATTAGATGGAGGGTATAGCCGGATGCTAATTTGGGATTATGGGAAATCTTTGATGCCTCGGATTTAAAATTTGAATGTATATTGTCGTAACCATTTTCCACTTCCAACAATATCAATTGCAGCCTATCTTTTAATAGCATGGTGATCAGCATCTTTTCTTTTTTAACACGATGTAAATTAATAATACCGGAATCTTCAGCATTCTTACATTTTTCACCATAGTCAGATCCTAGTACACCTCCAATTTTTTTGCCTTTTAAGTCATTGAAAGATTGCCATTCAAACTCATTGCCCTTTAAATGGAATAAAGCCACTCCGCCAGTGAGAATGACATCACTATAATCTGCAAATTTCTCTCTTTCAGGCGAACGTGCAGATAAAAATGTTCCATCTATTTTTCCTTTTTCAATCATTTTTACGCAGCGTTTCCAGGGATGAAATTTATACTCGATATTAATATCTACAAGTTCAAATGCTTCTTTAATGATTCGTGTCCCAACACCATCGTGTTCCAAGGAAGCTGATTGATAAGGGGGCCATTCTGTATTTGCCAGGGTAATTGTTTCACAATAGGCAGGTATTGTGCTCATGATGACAAATAAGATTGCCGGTAAAAATGATTTTTGAAAATACATGATAATCTTTCCTCCTGATTAATGTTAACGGGTTTTACTTGATGCTGTGATCCTATCGTTTTTATAGCAGCATTTATTAAAATTATTTATCTCACGGTAAAATACATGCCACTGCTCCAGGGGCCGAATCCGGAATCGTTCCAGCCCATGATCCACCATTCATAGGTGTCATCTTCCAATGCCATGTCGGCTGTAATGGAACATGTACCGTTTTCGCAGGTGATTTCAGGATAATTCAATGTGCTGTCTTCTTTTGCATACCATTGAATGAACTCATAGGTTTTTGAACTATTGCACAGATAAAATTTATACCATGTGGCAAAGGTATCTTCATTCCAGATGAATGTCGTACTGTTTGATACAATAGTTTCGGAAGGTGATATTTGTAAAATTGGGGCAGGCACCCTTTTGCCGTCAGACTCTAAAGTGTCTGTACCGGTGTCTGCCATAGTGCGGTTTATGCCGGTGTTTGTCACAGTGAAATTCATTCCGGAACCCCACCGTGATTCATAGCTGTTCCAGGATTTTATAAAACCCTCGTAATTACCCTTTTCAAGAATTGTATCAGGAGTCACAGTACAAGTGCCGTCTTGGCAGATATCATCATTCTCATACCATTGAGATAATATTTTCAACTGGTTGCTGTCCCAGACATAGATCTTATACCAGGTGGCATTGGGAACCTCGTTCCAGGAATACACAGGATTCGGGCTTGTTGTATTGCCGGAAGGAGAGTTCAACTTAACTTTGTCCGGAATGTTTTTAAATCGAACACCTGTGACCGCTTCAATCCAGTTTGTCGAATTCATAACCTTTGCATATACACCGGGTGCATTTGGTTCTGCACACCCATAACCCCATGAGGTGATGCCGGTAAGATATAAGTTTTCGCCGCTGGCATCCTGGACAATTAAAGGTCCTCCTGAATCGCCTGAGCAGGTATCAACACCACCTTCGATTTTGCCGGCAACAATCATATTTTCAGTGAATCCGGAACCAAAGATGCTTTGGCCTAACTCATCGGAATAGATGGTGATCTCAGCTTCCAAAAGGTCGTTCTGCCTGCGGCCCCAAGGATAGCTTGCCACTCCCCACCCAAGAATTTTAGCTGAGGTACCAGGAGCGGCAAGATCCTGGTTTTCTGGATAAAGCAAATTCAAGGGTTCAGATTCTGTGGCCCGGCTTAAATGCAGCAAGGCAATGTCGTTATCAATGGAGACTGTGTTATAGTCCGGATGCATGACCACCCGGTCCACTCCAATACGTTCTCCGCTGGTATCAGTAAGGGTCGTCTGCCCGATTATTACATCAATTTGAGAGGCTTTTAATCCTTCCACACAATGGGAGGCTGTGATCACCCATTGTGAATCAATCACGGCACAGCCGCAAAATTGTCCGTTCAAATTACCGGTGCCGCGAAATATAAGAGCGGCCATCCATGGGCGGTCTTCTTGGGTTTTTTGCCCGCCGATTATTTTAGGAATACGTTGTGGGAAGCGTTGGGGAATAGTTACTTCATCAGTTGTATAGAACGATTGCAGGATCTCATCGGTGTCTGCCATCACCGGTAAGGTGATCAGGGCAGTCATCAATGTAAAAAAGGAAAGTATAAGGCAAAGGCCAAAAACATTTCGCGGTTTTTGATTAAAGAATTGGACCATGAAGCAAACCCCTGTTTAATCGGATTTTGGCCATAGGCGAAATCCAGGCGATCATTCCATTTTTAACTTTTCGCTAATCCGTTGTTTTTTTAGGTTTTTTTATAAGAAATGTGTGTATCGCATTTCAATTTCGTTTAATTATGCACTAATTGACGATTTTTTTCAACTTGTATTTCGTAGCTTCTCTAAGATGAATTAATAATTCTGATTGATTTTCGCGTTGTCGTGGGGTTGTTGGCGATTTTTCACGGGTTTTGAATTATTGCGATATTTTTGGTATAAATATGCTTTTTATATTTGGGCGCGAAGAGAGGTAAAAAAAAGATGGTGCTGGCAAGTGGATTGAAATGGTTTTTGGCTTAACTTGTCCGGCACCGCTGGTAATATTATTTAAATATAGGGTATACCATTAAAATCCAGGTTTATAAGAAGGGACATGATCATCAGTCATTGTGTTTTTATATTCTTTTTCAATGATAAGAGCCTGGTCCTGGTCAAAATTGTTTTCAAAGCCGCAAACCGTGCAAATAGTTGATTTAGGGGATAACAGCATACCGCAATCTTTACAAAAATTTTTAGACATGTTTTTTCTCCTTAATTTTTTTATTTCCAACTTGATTATAGGTGAATGTGCCTTGAATAAAGGCGGAAACTACTTTGTGGCAATTGATCAATTGCAATAAAACATAAGGCAAGATGCAGAAAAGTCAATCCTCATAATAAAGATTCATGAACGTTGTGAATTAAATTATATTAAAAACAATAGGTTGGAATTTGACTTTTTGATGAAATCATTCAATATGATGAAATAAACAATAATTTACAAAACACTTTTTTGACAAGGGACTACAGCTTGTCTGCACCTGTCAAAAATGAAAGATTTGATCAAATCATCAATATTTGGAAGGTTGCTGGAAAACCGGACTTCGGCTTCATCCCGGTAAATTCCATTGTGGCATAAAGATTGCTAAAACAATTGCTAAAAAAGTAGCAAGGTTAAAAAGGGGTAAATAACAAGAGAGAGAAAGCCATTGGGTAAGAGACCTGAGGGTTTAAATTTTATAAAATATAAAGGTGGATAAAATGGATTATGAATGCATAATTTATCAGGAAAAAGATCAAGTGGGCCTTATTAAATTAAACCGGCCGAAAGTTCTTAATGCAATGAACCGGCAGTTATGGATTGAACTGCAGGATGCCCTTGAAAAGATTCAGCAAAACCCAGAAATAAAGGTTCTAATATTTACAGGTGAGGGCAGGGCATTTTCTACTGGAGCAGATCTAAAAGATTCAAAAGACCGCAGTATTGAAGATTATCGTAAATATTTGGAATCATTGCAGGAAGCCTCCCGGAAAATTATACGCTTTGAAAAGCCGACCATAGCAGCGATCAATGGTTATGCCCTGGGATCCGGCTATGAACTGGCTCTTGCTTGCGATATCCGGATTGCAGCCAGTGAGGCGCTTATCGGATCACCTGAAGCCAGGGTAACATCCTCAGTAACCGGAGGAGCTTTTCGGCTTGTCCAGGATCTTGTGGGACCTGGCAAGGCAAAAGAACTTCTTTTTACGGCCGAAAACATCAACGGAGAAGAGGCTGAAAAGATAGGACTGGTTAATAAATCTGTGCCCCTGGAAACTCTAATGGACGAGGCCTATGAAATGGCAAATAAAATTGCAGCCAACTCGCCTTTCTCCTTAAAATTAATCAAAAAAGGGTTTTTCATGGCCCAGGGAGAGGTGAGTCTGGAAGCCCTCATGGATTACGAAGTTGAAGCCTGTCTTGCCTGTGTATCCACAAAAGAAAGGCAGGAATCCCTTCAAACATTTGAAAAGAGAAAAAAATAAATCAAGGGGAAATGAAAAATGTTGGATAAAGTATTGAATGCCAAATCAGTAGCCATAATCGGCGCCTCGAAAAACAAGACCAAAAGAGGCTATCAAGCCATAAAAACCCTTCTGGAAGATGGATTTGAAGGCCAGATTTATCCTGTAAATCCAAAAGAAGAGATGATTCTCGGGCTTCCTTGCTACAAGGATATTACTGAGATCAAAGAACATGTGGATCTTGCCCTGATAACCACACCGGCACGGACCATTCCGGCCATCTTAAAAAATTGCGGCAAGAAAAAGGTCTCAGGTGCCGTAATAATAGCCGGCGGGTTCCGGGAGCTTGGCAAAGATGGTAAGAAGCTGGAGCAGGAAATGGTGGATACCGCCCGAAATGAGGGTGTGAGAGTAATAGGACCCAATACATCTGGAATGATCAATCTCAAGTCCAACATGAACCTTGTCGGGATTAAAAATGCACCAAAAGGGAATATTGCTTTACTTTGCCAGAGCGGCAACATGGCGCTTACCCTGATTACTGAGGCCACAATTAGAAAACATGAAGGCTTTACCTATTATGTTGGTGTGGGCAATGAGTCAGATATCAAATTCCATGAATACCTGGAATTTTTCCGCAATGATGGGGATACCAAATCCATACTCATGTATGTGGAAGGCATGAGCCAGGGCAGGGAATTTTTACAGGAGGCCTATAAAACAAGCATTGAAAAGCCCATTGTCCTTTTAAAGAGCGGCAGGTCAGCAACAGGGAAAAAGTCTGCCGGTTCTCATACCGGATCTCTGGCAGGTATGAGTGAAGTAGCCAATGCTGCCTATAAACGGGCAGGTATCATTGTCATTGAAAATTCCGATGAACTTTTTCCCGTGGCAGAAACCCTGTCCAGCCAGCCTCCTATCAAGAACAATAATGTTGCCATATTAGCGGACGGCGGCGGCCATGCCACTATTGGGGCTGATCTTTTAACCGATTATGGCATCAATTTGCCGGAGTTAACTGAAAAGACAAAAGAAAAACTTAAGGCCATATTGCCGGACGCAGCCTCTGTGGTCAATCCGGTGGATGTAGCCGGAGGTACAGATTCCGATCCCAGTGTTTTTGCCGATTGCGCCAAAATTATCATCCAGGACCCCAATGTGGGAGGATTACTCATTGTAGGGCTTTTCGGAGGGTATGGCATCCGGTTTGCCGAAAGTCTTGCCGTGGGAGAAGAAGCCGCTGCCCACCGTCTGGGTGCCATGATAAAGAAAAGAAAAAAACCCATTGTGGTTCATTCCCTTTACAGTTCATACGACTCCCATGCACTAACGCTCTTGCGCCATTATGACATACCGGTCCATGATTCCCTTGATATCTCCTGCAAATGCATTGCCTCCCTTTGTCAATATGGCAATTATCTGGCCGCCTACCATGCTAAAAAGAGCTTTGTTTTTAACTGGCGTGCCAAGGCCAGGGAAAGAGGAGAAAGTATTATTAAAAATGCAAAAAAAGAGGGCAGAAAAGTCCTGTTGGAACATGAGGCAAAAGCCCTGATCCAATTGCATGGTGCTCCCACATCCGTGGGTAATGTTGCAAAATCCGAGGATGAGGCTGTTGAAATCGCGAAAAAAATCAAGGGGAATATAGTTTTGAAAATTGTATCCCCTGATATTTTACATAAAAGCGATGCTTCAGGGGTCAAGTTGAACCTGGGGAGTGAAAAAGCTGTCAGAAAAGGGTACCGGGATATTATTAAAAGTGCCCAGGCATATAACAGGGATGCAGATATAAGAGGGGTTCTTGTGGCACCCATGGCCCAAAAAGGACTTGAGGTGATTGTCGGTACCAAAATAGATGAACAATTCGGCCCTGTGATCATGTACGGCCTTGGGGGCATCATGGTTGAGATCATGAAGGATGTAACCTTCTGGGTTTTGCCCGTTTCTCCGACGTCTTGTAAAAAGATGATTGAAGAAACCAAATCCTCGGTGATTCTTTCCGGTGTCAGGGGGCAGGAAGGGTATGATAAAAAAGCATTGCGCAAATTACTGGGCATATGTTCCGAACTAATTGAATCCTACCCTGAAATAGAAGAGATGGATTTAAACCCGGTGATTCTTTATCGCCAGGGGTTGGATGTGGTGGATGCCCGAATTATTCTTAAGGACTAAATTAATCTTATTTATTATGTGGATAAGGGCAAACCTTGTGTTTGCCAAGTTTTAAGGGCAAACCTTGTGTTTGCCAAGTTTTAAGGGCAAACCTTGTGTTTGCCAAGTTTTAAGG
>JAAEMC010000446.1 GCA_024225895.1 Desulfobacteraceae bacterium
AATAGTACGTTTAAAAAATTAAAGGTTAATATTCACAATCAAAGGAACTTTTGATCATGATCAGAGATTTGGAAAGGGTTCGCAACATCGGAATCAGTGCCCATATTGATTCCGGGAAAACAACGCTAACGGAAAGGATTTTGTTCTATACGGACAGAATCCACAAAATAAGCGAAGTCAAGGGCAAGGACGGGGTTGGTGCGGTCATGGACTCCATGGAGCTTGAAAAAGAACGGGGCATTACCATTGCTTCAGCCGCTACCTATTGCGAATGGAAAAACAACAATGTCAACATTATAGACACACCGGGCCATGTGGACTTTACAGTAGAAGTTGAACGTTCGTTAAGGGTCCTGGACGGTGTGGTGCTGATCTTGTGCTCGGTATCCGGGGTTCAGTCACAGTCAATCACCGTAGACCAGCAGATGAGGAGGTATGAGGTTCCTTGTATTGCATTTGTAAATAAATGTGACAGAAGCGGTGCCAATCCCGGAAAAGTCAGCAATCAGCTCAGGGATAAACTTGGTCACAACTCTGTTATAATGCAATTGCCCATAGGGCTTGAAGATAAGCATGAGGGTGTGATTGATCTGGTTGCAATGAAAGCACTCTATTTTGATGGTGAAAATGGTGAAAATGTTGTGGAAAAAGATATCCCGGAAGAGATGATGGACGAAGCTCTGACTGCCAGGGAAGAAATGGTAGATGCGGTCTCTTTATTTTCTGACGAACTCACCGATGCCATACTTGAAGAAAGTGAAATTACCGAAGAGTTGATTATGGCAGCCGTTCGAACCGGTACAATTGCTCGTGAAATGACACCGGTTTTTTTAGGTTCTGCTTATAAAAATAAAGCGGTTCAGCCGCTGTTGGATGCAGTGCTTAACTATCTGCCAAGTCCTTTGGATATCCAAAATGAGGCTGTTGATCTATCCAATAGTGAACAAACGGTTCTCCTGGAAAGTGATTTTGATAAACCCACGGTTGCTCTGGCATTTAAACTGGAAGACGGCCAATATGGCCAGTTAACCTATATTCGGGTTTATCAGGGGTGTATCAACAAAGGCGATACCCTTATTAATTCCAGGGATGGTAAAAAGATCAAAACAGGACGGCTGATCCGGATGCATTCCTCCCAGATGGAAGAAGTGGAAGCCATTCCGGCCGGCCACATCGGTGCCATGTTTGGTATTGATTGTGCTTCCGGTGACACCTTTGTATCCCCAACTGTCAATTATACTATGCTGGCCATGCATGTCATGGAACCGGTTATTTCCCTTTCCATTATTCCCAAGGATAACAAGGCCCAGATTAACATGTCCAAGGCCTTGAACAGGTTTACTAAAGAGGACCCCACCTTTAAGACCTTTGTGGATCACGAAACCGGTGAAACCATTATCCAGGGCATGGGCGAGCTTCACCTGGAAGTCTATGTGGAAAGAATGAAAAGAGAATATGAAGCTAGTGTTGAAACGGGCAAGCCGAGGGTGGCATACAGGGAAACCATTACCCGTCAGGCACCCTTTAATTATACCCATAAAAAACAGACCGGTGGTGCCGGTCAGTTCGGCCGCATATCCGGATTCATGGAACCTTGCAAAGAAGAATTTGAATTTGTTAACAAAATTACCGGCGGAAGAATACCAACCCAGTATATTCCTGCTTGTGAGCGTGGATTTAATGAGTGTCTTGCAAAAGGACCCAAGCTTGAATTCCCGGTTACCGGGATTAAAGTTACCATTGACGATGGCGCATACCATGCGGTAGATTCATCTGAAATGGCATTTAAGTCGGCTGCAAGAGGAGCATTTCTTGAAGCCTACGCAAAGGCAAAACCAGTGATCATGGAACCGATTATGAAGGTGGTCATTGAAACACCTAATGAATTTCAAGGCGCCTGTATGGGACTCATTAACCAGCGGCGCGGTATCATACAAGGATCGCAGGAAGAAGGCGTCATGTCTGTAGTAGAATCCCAGGTACCTTTATCAGAAATGTTTGGTTTTTCAACGGTTCTTCGGTCTGCTACCCAGGGGAAAGCTCAGTTCACTATGGAATTTTCAAGCTACAAACAGGTTCCCCAATCCGTGGCAGAAGATATTGCCAGGAAAAAAGAAGAAGAACGAAAAGCAAAACAGACAAAGTAAATTTCAAAAATATAAAGAGAGGAAATATGCTTAAACAGGATCTCATCTTAAGAAGCCCGGTGAATATCATCATGGGCCATGAAAATGTAATCCAGGGAAAGTTTGGTGCTGTACTTTCAAGGGCAGGGGTCGGAAAAACAGGATTTTTGGTTCAAATTGCCTTAACCCGTCTTTTAAAAGATGAAAAAGTGCTTCATATCAGTCTTGATGACAATATGGAAAAAATTAATCTAAGATACCTGGAAGGCTATAACAACCTGGTGGACAGTATCGGATACGTGGATCCCCAGAAAGCGCTGCGGTTATGGGAAGATATCAAAACCAATAAAATAGGAATCAGTTATAATGAATCCACTTTTGATACCATAAAGATCAATGACTATCTGAAGAGTTTTAAAAAAGCGGATCTTGATCTTCCCAGCATGATGATCATTGACGGATTGGATTTTGATAAGGATATCACACTGGTTTTGGATGAGCTTCAATCCATTCAGGCCGAGTTTAATATCTTTATCTGGTTTGCCATGAAAAGCCATCGGGAAGAAGCGCTTTGCGAAGACGGCTATCCCGTACAGCTTGAAAATCACAAGGACCGTTTTGACAAAGCCCTGTTCCTGCAACCAATTGAAAATAAGATAGAAGCAGTTGTTTTAAAGGATGGGGATCGCACCGACCAGCGGCATATGCTGGAGCCCTCCACAATGATGTGCTATTAGGCTGTCCTTTTATTTTTTTTAAACGTACCAGGTGAATGCAGGCACATCACCTGGTACGTTTCTTATATCCATTCTTCCAAAAAACTTTTAATGGCCCCAAAAATTCGCTTTACGCCCTTCCCTGTTAAAATTCCGTGGCGGTCATAATCAAACATATAATATTCCTTAAAAGGACTTCCCAGTTTTTTAAATAGTTTAACAGTACCTTTGGGGTTGACCACAGGATCATTCCTGGACTGGACTACAAGTACCGGCAATTCGATTGATTTGAGCTTTGGTGCCAGATGTTCCATGAGGTTTTCCAGCTGGTGCACGCCTGAAATGGGATTTCTCACATAATTAATATGTGGGTTTTCCGGATTATTGACTACAAATTCTTTGGTCATTGAATCCAGATGTATCTTTTTGATCATGGAATTCCATGCATCAATTGTCGGTACAAAGTGAGAGCTGAAGTCCTTCAATTGCATGGGTGGAGAAACAGCAAAAATCGCTTTTACATCTTCCACACGGCTTGCAAGCTCCAATGCGAGACCCGCCCCGGTTGAAAATCCGCCGAGAATAACTTTATCGCAGGTATGACGAAGAATAATAAAGGCTTCCTCAACCGATTCGATCCATTCTTTATATTCTGTTTTTGCAAGGTCCTCGGGCGCTGTGCCATGCCCTTTGAGCCGGGGTGCATATACGGTATATTGATGTTCATGCAGGTAATTGGCAAAGACCTTCATTTCTTCAGGGGCAGCCATATACCCATGGATGAGAAGAACCCCTGCTTTGGGTTGGGGATGCTTTAAATAAACAGGCCGGCCTACCCGTTTTTTCTTTGATTCGCCTTCAATATAATATTCATTGTAATCTTTGGTAAAATCTGTAGCAATTTTTTCAATTAAATAGGATTTGGTCTCATCAAGAATTTCAACCATTGATTTTTGGGCAATACTTTTAATGTGCTGTTCCACATCCCAAACCGGCTCCACCTCGTTAGCCATGACCAGGATGGGATTTTCTATCCGGATGGCATGGAAGTCAGACAAAGTGACAAATTTGGTTTGGTCTTTAAAGATCCTGTTCTCCTTTATTTTAATAATCCCGGTTTCTTGGGCAAGGTTGAGAAAGTCTTTGATCCTATGAAACCTGTCATCGATGAGCAGGTGGGTCTGATTTTTGAGAAAATTATCACTGAAATAATAGGTCCGGTTATGAATAAAGGATACCACTGCGCAAAAAACCTTGCATTGAAATTCATAGGGATCAATCCCATCGGGCCTATAGGGAAAATGCTTGAGAATACATGCCATGATGTGGTCATAATTAAAACAAGTCATTAAATAGACAGAAGACATGTATTCTTCCATGATTTGGACCGAGCGCGTCTTTATGACGCGGCCGGAACAGATATTTCGGTCAAAATCCATTCTTCTTCCGGACGAAAGATCGCTTTCAATGAATCCGTCAGATAAAAAGGGCGAAATAGAAATGGGAGGGCCAAACCGGATGGTGATATCCACACCTGAAAAGAGCATGCTGCCCTCTGTCATCAACTCATCCAGCACTCTTTTGGAAGGCGTTTTTACCAGAATTTGCCCTACCTTGCTCAGGATATTTTCTTTTGGGTTTGCCGGATAATAGGTTATATTCACCGGGACAATATGAGTCTGGCTTGCCAAAACCGTTGTTACATCGTCAATTTCAAATTCATTTATAAGCCGTTCAAATTCATCCGGATTCCGCTCTTTCATACGCCGGAGCCGTTCCCGATAGAATTCACACCTCATGGCAACAATAGCTGCCCCTGTGTGTGGGCGTTGTGTTGCATCATCTTTGGAAATGACAAGTTTGTTTTTTTTCACTAATTTTTTATTTTTTACCATCATGCCTTCCGGGAAAATGATCCATTGGGCATTACCTGAGAAAAGGGTTTTTACTATTACGTTATCCCGGTTGGGGTCTTTTGTGGAGACACCACCAAATGCCTTTAAAAGCCCTTTTAAAATATTTACTTTAAAAAGATCATCTGCAGCCAGAGACCAGACATCCTTTTTGGTAATGGAATGAATATGGTAGGGCAAAAAAATGGTTTCAATTCTTGTGAAATGATTGGCCGTGAAAATAACAGAACCTTGAGGAATATTCCGGATACCTGAAATGTTGATATTTGCTTTTGAAAATCCGGAAAAGGTTTTTAAAGTATAACTTGTCAGTTCAAATGCAAATGGATTCATACCCCATATCCTTATGCCGGCTGTTCATTGTTAAAAAATGAAATAGTTAAAATTCAATGGTATCCGTCCTGTAAATCAAGCAAGGCTGAAAAACAGGTCTGCTCCGGCTGTATGATTAATAATTTTGGCCTCTTATTATGAAATATTAGGGTTGACCTATACCTAAATAATACTTAAAGTTATTTTTTTGTCAAAGATAATTGTTCATACCCTTTAAAATCGGAGGTTTCGATTGTATTCAAAAATTTTAATACTCAATTTTCCGCCCAGGGAGGCGCAAAAGCCGCTTGTCTGTCAACTGACCAAAAAATACGACTTGCTGTTCAATATACTTTTAGCCAAAATCTCCAACCAAAAGGAAGGGTATATGGTCTTGGAAATCACTGGTGAGAAAGCCAATTTTAAAAAAGGCGTCAATTTTTTAAAAGACCAGGATGTGAGAGTATCATATCCGGAACAGGAAATTTGGAAAGATGAGGAAAAATGCACTCAATGCGGATCCTGCACTGCTGTCTGCCCCACAGAAGCATTGCATATTAAGCGGCCTGAAATGGAAGTTTTATTTGACAAGGAAAAGTGCAGTCTTTGTGAATTGTGTATTTTAACCTGCCCGACAAGGGCCATGGGGCTTTTTTCAAAGACACCTGAAGAAGTTATGTGATGAACAACGCATCTGTTGCAGTAGCATTGAGCGGAGGTGTTGATTCCCTTGTTTCTGCTTTTCTTTTAAAACAATCATATAAGAATCTTTTTGGGATTCATTTTAAAACCGGATATGAAACAGCTCCGGTTGATCTAAAAAATCTTGAAAATCAGCTGAACATTCCCATCAAAGAGATTGATCTTTCCCA
>JAAEMC010000447.1 GCA_024225895.1 Desulfobacteraceae bacterium
AAGCCAGTCCGCTATCCTGTGGACATCATCGGGTAATGGATTCTCTTGGGGTAAAAAAGCTGGGAGGACAATAACCTTTGAGTCTCTTGCTTCCTCAAGACTGACATCCGGGCGGATCAACAGATTCTTGTCTGCTTCGATGGGGGTGCCGTCAATACTGGCTGTTTCAAAAGAGAATACAGGTGCGTACCTTTGTGTTTTCAGATTTTTTGCCCACAAATTAGCAATTTGAAAAGTATCTTTCATTCCCAATGCGCCCGAATACATGCATCCTTCATAGGCGATAAATGTTACCAGCGGCATGGCAGAATTTTCCTTTCTGGTTTTGACGGGATATTTTGTGAAATATTTGGCTTAGTCCTTATTTGCATGCTTT
Source organism: Desulfobacteraceae bacterium (assembly GCA_024225895.1). Classification (GTDB taxonomy): domain Bacteria; phylum Desulfobacterota; class Desulfobacteria; order Desulfobacterales; family Desulfobacteraceae; genus JAAEMC01. The sequence continues at coordinate 377 of JAAEMC010000447.1, forward strand.
ATGTCATAAATGCCACTTCCAAATCTATAAGTCAAGGCCTATACTCAGGGTTCGCTATAAGCGATGAAAGAAATACAAATAGACACATAAGACTAAAACTAAAAGGCAGGCCTGAAATGAAGATGACACCCATGTTAATGAAGCTCGGATTAAATATATATGGCCCGTTTGTGGGGGCCGGTGTCCGGGTAAAAATGATATCTGCGGATTGGCGAAAAACTTTAGTACGCATGAAGCTTGCATGGTATAATAAGAATATCATGGGCACCCATTTTGGGGGCAGTCTTTATTCCATGACAGATCCCCACCTGATGCTGATGCTCATGCAGATTCTGGGCAAACAATACCAGGTATGGGATCAGTCGGCCGCCATTAATTTTATTTGTCCGGGAAAAGGGACTGTCAGCTCTATCCTTGAAGTCACAGATACGGATCTTGATGTCATAAGAAAGAAAACGGAAAACTACCAAAAATATCTTCACACATTTTTGGTTCAGGTGAAAGATGAAGACCAAAATGTTGTGGCAGAAATTAAAAAAGTATTATACTTTCGAAAAAAAGCAGATCCTAATATTTCATGAATTTTTTATACAGGGATGAAATCATCTATATTGTGAAATATCCGGGTTAGATCATATTCAAAATCAGCAAAGGGATAAAATATGGCAAACATATGGAAAGAAGAGTTTGATATTGAAGGTCTCAATGCCTTTACCCTGGATTCCATTGTCGGGTATCTGGGCATAGAATTCACAGAGAAAGGGGATGATTTCCTCTGCGCCACCATGCCGGTGGACAAGCGGACAGTCCAACCCTTAGGGATTTTACACGGCGGTGCATCAGTGGTACTGGCAGAAACCCTGGGTAGTGCTGCATCACGTTTGACCTTAGATGACAGCTATATGAGCGTGGGGCTTGAGGTCAATGCCAACCATCTGAAACGGGTGTCAAAGGGGTATGTAACCGGCATTGCAAAACCTGTTCATATGGGACATACAACCCAGGTATGGGATATTACCATTCAAAATGAGCAAAACGAGCGGATCTGCATAGCCAGGCTTACCATGGCCGTATTAAAGCAAAAGTAGATTGAAAGACCGTCATATAGTAAATCGCAAAAATATGTTCCGATACTACGGTACCTGTTTCTATCATGTGTGGCTAACCCGGATATTTCACGAATCGAGTTTGTTTTAGCTGCAAGTTGCAGGGCATGCTGCTGTAATCATTTACCGCAAATGCCCTGCAACGCAGCAGATGAGACAAACTCGGTTCGCCGGTAAGGTGAGATTTTGGCCATTTTTTTAAAAAGACACTTTGTCTTTCTAATTTGCTTAAAAATTTCCGTGTAAATAATTGTAATCATAACGGTTTTAAAAATTTTAATTAAAATCTCATGAAATATCCGGGCTAAGATTCTCTTGATACCACAATCGATTTGTCATAGACATATTTTACCTTTGAGGAGTTCATTTTTTTTTCACTACTTTTTTGTTGTCAATCCTGTGAGCTTGAATTTTCCGCGACGGATATCAGCGACTGAATAATCAATGCGGTTGCCTTTAAATGATATAGACGCCTTGCCTCTGATGGTATCGCCAATACGATTGTAGGACAGTAAAAAGGTCTCTGGATCAGTCCAGCAGCCTTTCATGGCTATTTTTCCATTCCTAAGTTCGTTAACACGATACGTATCATCCAATCCGATTTTCCGAGAAAAGGGTCTATTGCGGATAACATATTTTACTATAGCGGTGTCAGATTCTTGATCAAAGGTAATTTCAAAATTCTGATACCCCCTGGGATTACTATCAAATGTATAGTTCCTGCCTGAAATGTTTAAAGCCATTTCAGGCAGGTAAATTGCCTTTGCCGGTATGACAGGTTCGTTGTCTGGTATGGATTGTGAGGTCAACCGTTTAAACGCTTTATCATTTTTTGCCAGGGACTTATCAGACAGTACCGAGGGGATGATATATTTTTTGGCAAGCCGGCCTGGCCAGGCTAATTCTTTTTCTCCAAGAACACTGGTAAAAACGGCAACAAGATTCTTGTGAGGCACAATCAGGATGTACTGTCCGGCATATCCTATAGCACTGTAAATTCCAGACTCATCAATCCACCACTGGTAACCATATCCATCACCGATCGACCAGCCCAGCCTGTAAGCCAGCCATACCCAGACTGATTTTGAAAAAAGAACCTTGCCGTCCTTTCCATAAACTTTTCGAACGGCTTTGGGATATGTATATTTTTTAATTGAATCCTTTACCCATTGAGCCGGGACAACCTGCCTGTTTTCCCATTTACCATTATTGAGATAGAGCCACCCGATTTTTGCCATGTCATGGGGAGTAAGCCACATTCCTCCCCAGCCGGTATGTATTCCTTTTGGGCTTTGGGGCCAGACAACGTCACTGATTCCAAGTGGCTCAAAAAGATATTCAAAGGCAAAGTTCAGGGTACTGGTATCCGCTTGTTTATTAATAATTGCCGACAAAAGAAAGCTACTCATATTACTGTAGTCAAAACTTTGCCCGGGCGCCTGATCCATGGGTTGATCCAGGATAAACTGTACCCAGTCCTCCTGTTTTCTCATTTTTATGAGCCCCTGCCATCTGTACAGGAAAGAATCCATTGCTCGTATTCCATGGGACATGGTCAAAAGGTGTTCCACAGTGATGGCCTTTTTTTCATCGTTCATGTTTGCAAAGGTTTTTTCCGGGAAAAAATCAACCACTCGTTGATCCACTCCCTTTATGAGACCTTTTTCAATGCCGATTCCCATCAAGGCAGAGGTAATACTTTTTGTACATGAGTGCAGGATATGCTTGTCTCCCGGTTTGAACAAGGGATTCAGATAAGCATCGGTAACAATATAGCCATTTCTTACGATGGTAATCGAATCGATGGCAAATTTTTTTTTGCTGATGAAATCCAGCATGTCGGCAAGCACTGCAGAATCCATTCCCTGTTCTTCAGGAGTTGATGTCTGCCAGCCTCCTGTAGGCCAGTAATCATATTTTTTTTCACTGGATAAATTACCGGCCAAAAGGCATCTGTTAAAAAAGATGGAAACTGACAGTAGAATAAAAAAAAGCAGGAAGCTCTTATAATTAATTTTCATGATCATTCTCCTTTCTTTTTAATAAAGTTTTAGCAGTATCGGTATATGAATTTTGATTGAGAATAGCTGTTTTAATTTTCTAGATAACTTATAAACATTCCCGGGCTATTACTATCCAGTTTTAAAGTTATGAATCCAGGTTCTTTTTAAATTTGGTTATCATTGCCTCCATCTCATCAAAATATGCTCTTAATGCATTTAATCCCTCATAGGTTACGGTTATGGCAGTATGAGGACGGTTATTTTTGAACGTTTTTTCTATTTTTATATATTTCTTTTCAGAAAGCTTGTTTATCTGAACCGATAAGTTACCCGAAGAGATATTCAAGGCATCTTTTAATTCTGAAAAACTGGCAATCCTGTCCTCGTTTTTCATCAGATAAGTTAATATTTTCAGCCTCGCGGGTTCATGAATTATTTTATTAATATCAGCCATAGTATTTACCCGCCAGTAGTGTAGAAACTGCAAGTAACAAGAAACCACATCCAAAGGTCAATCCGACGGCCAATGGTGCTGGAATTGGATCTAAGGCGACAAATAAAGCAGTAGTTAAAAACCAGTAACCACTAATCGACCACTGATAGTTTTCAGCAACACAACCGATTAAGATATGTCGCAATCCAAAAATAATGGCAAAGATCGGAATGGTATAATAAGGATCAATATGGAGATAAAAATAAATGGCAAAGACAAGCCCGATTACCCCCACCGGAAATTCAAATGTGAATATTCGAAAGGATACCAAGCTATTTAACGCTCTTTCCAGGCTTAATTCATTATTCTGTTTTTTGAGTGAATCTCCCCACAGCTTCACCATTAACGGCAGTAAAATAATACCTAAAACCACCATCGTAATGTGAAGTGTTCCTCTGACATGACTTGGTATGGCATCGTAAGTACCATGGTAAACCGTTAAAAAATAAAACAAAAAGGAAAATACCCAGACCACCATCCCCATCAACAAGTAAGGAATCCGGCAATGTATGGGCAGGGATACCTGATACAACATGGTTTTATTCTGATTGATAATTGATTTAAGCGACTCTATCTCACTTAAAACCTGATCAATCTGCTGTTTTGTGGATTCAACCATTTTTTTCTCCTTAATTCGTAATATGAATTAGTTTATATCATGAACTAATTCATGGTATAAAATAAAGACGATTAAAGTCAAGTTTTTTTTCGACTTTTTTCCAACTAACAATTCTGTTCCAGTTTAGCAGTGCAATCATACTAAATGACTATTTTTAACCGGCATGACTTTCAGTCATCTTCCGGATAGGTTGCACTTGCCTTTTTGCTTGAAGGATATTGCATGATCCAGCTTAATAGAATATGGGTGTGCCATAATATTACTAAGATTATTTTTGAGATGGCTTTTAACCCGGATATTTCATGAGATTTTAAGTAAAACTTCCAAAAACATTATGATTACAATTGATTACATGTGAATTTTGAGCAGATTAGAAAGACAAAGTGTCTTTTTGTTGTTATTGTGGCATGTTATGTAATTTGATGGTGGATTTGGGAGGTGTTTATGGTTTTATTGCGACGCCTCATCCTGCCATATCTTCCGCAACGTCCAAGTAGGCAGAGACCAATCGCTGCAATTGTGCCATTTCATTTTCGGATAGATAGTTTTTTTTAGACGCTCATCATCCATTGTGTAGCCTTTGATGGTGAATTCCTGAATAATCGTTGTCGCCCATTTGCGGAATTGTACGGCGCGCTCTGAGTTGACCTTGTAGCCGACAGCGATGATAGCCGAGAGGTTATAGTGTTTGGTGTTGTAGTTTTTACCGTCTGCGGCAGTTATTCGAAAATTTCGAATAACTGAGTTCTCTTCTAATTCACTATCGGAAAACACCTTCTTTAAGTGATAGTTAATGGTATGTGTCTTAACATCATAGAGAACGCCCATCATTTTTTGGGTAAGCCAGATGTTTTCATCCGCATAAACCGCCTCAACGCCTCCCTTACCGCTTGCCGCAACAAATGTCAGGTACTCAGCAGCCGACGACCGGATAATGGATGTCTCTTTTTCCCCGGGCTTCTGTAATATTTTATCTTTCTTCATTTTCCATACCCTTTAGGAATCGTTACAAAATAACTT
>JAAEMC010000448.1 GCA_024225895.1 Desulfobacteraceae bacterium
AAGGCGTTTCAGACCATGATTTCTTTGGAAAGGCCTTGGCAAATAGCCGTCATCAGTTTGTTTACAACGGGGATATTACAGATCATGCCTCTTTTAATGAAGTCTGCCAAAAATTTAGGGCAGTTCATCGCTTTATGATTGGCAGGGGAGCTCTTTCCAACCCGTTTATCGGAGAAGAGATAAAAGGGATTTCAAATAAAAAGGATAAAACCCTTCGAATTAAAGCATACCATGAGCATCTTTATGAAGCCTATCACAGCATTTTTTCAGGGCCCGGCCATTTGACCGGCCGGATGAAAGGCTTCTGGAATTTTATAGGGCCGTCCTTTAATCAGAGCAAAAAAGCATTAAAAAAGATATTAAAAACCCGTTCCATCCAGGCTTACGAGGATGCAGTCGAAGATTTTTTCCAACAGGATTTTGTTTTCTCACCCGGCACCAATCAGAAAAATAATTCATAAAACAATAATTAGTTTCTTTTTAAAGCCATACAGGCTTACAAACATACATTTTTTACGGCAAAAAGATAGCTATCCATGCCCCGTAAAAAGATATCATTATGATTGGCATCCTTAACTTCCAAAAGCTGTTTTTCTTTTGAAGGAGATGCATCATAAAGTGCCTGTCCGTCGGAAAACGGGATAATATGATCAAACTGCGCATGTATGATCAGGCTGGGCTTGGTTACCAATTTGATTTTATCAATATTCTCAAATCCTAAGTTTTCTTCAAATCCAATGGCCTCGGGACTAACGCCAATGGTTCTAAGCAGAGGGCCGGCATAGGCGAACCCGCTTTCAATGATCAGGGTTTTAAAGGCTTCCGGATATGTTGCAGCAAGTTCCAAGGCCGGAGCACTGCCCAAAGACCGGCCCATGATGCAGACAGGGCCGGTATAGGATTTTTTTTCCAAATATGCTTTTAAAAATAAATAAATAGTCCGGCAGTCAGACATCATGGATGAAACAGTTGGGTGCCCGGTCGAACTTCCATACCCCCTGTAATCTGCCACACAAAAATTAATTCCCATCCGGGCAAACAAAATACCGATATCATCATAATCAGATACAATTTCCCCATTCCCGTGAAAAAAAAGAATCACCGGGCCTAAGTTGTCTGCATGGTGGAATGATGCACCGATTTTCTCTGTCTCATCGACAGATATCATCAAATCATCCCTGTTATCGGATAACGGCCGGTAAGAATCTTCTCTTCTGGGGTGAAAAAGATGGGCCAACACTAAAGGCTGGTCCAAAATAGAATAATTGCGTGGTTGATTTTTATCCATTTTTAATTTTCCTTTTCATTGGTATCAAACGGTAAAGCTTCTTTACCACGGCCAATCGTGACAATAATTCCTATAGCACAAACAATGGCGCCTGCTGCCATTGTCCGATGAAAACTTTCAACAAAAAAAGGTGCCATTTCCAAGGTGTAGTTTTCAAGGGTTGCACCTTGGGTAAAATTGGAAAAAGAATTGGAAAATACCAGCCCGGCAAGGGCCACACCAAAGACCATCCCCACATTCCTTGCCGTTGCTACTGATCCAGAAGCGATGCCCCTTCTTGGTTTTGGTACGCAACTCATAATAGCGGTATTATTTGGGGATACAAAAAGCGCAGTACCGACTCCGGCAAGAGCAATACGCCATAAAACTGCTATCACCGGCTCATCAGGCGTAAGAGACATCAGTGACAGAAGTGAAAGTGCCAAGACAAGCATTCCTATAACGCATAAGCGCCTGGATCCGAACCTGTGATACAGGGTACCTGCCATTGGACTGACAAATAATAAAAATAAAAAAGGGACGATCATAATCATACCCGTATTGGAAGCAGAAAGTTGACACGGATAGGTCAAATAAAAAGGCATGGTAAAGACTATGATAAAAAGTGCAGCAAAAAGAATCGCAGATGCCAGAACCGGCAAAACAAACAACCGGATTTTTAAAAGCCCGAGGTCAAATAGCGGATATTTACTCTTTGCCTCGTTGGCAATAAAAAGAATCCCGGAGGTGATTCCGGTCAAAAGGCACATCCCGGATTTCACAGAATAAATACCCCATTGGGTGATATGCGTCATAAACAGGATCAGGCTTGTTAACAAAATGATCAGAAAGATGCTGCCGATTTTATCCATGGGCTCTTCGCTTCCTTGAACAGCAGTCGTGTGCTTTAATATAGACAGTCCTGCAAAGGTCGCTGCAATGCCAATGGGTATATTAATATAAAATATGGCCCGCCAGGAAAAATATTCCAGGATAATACCACCGGCAACTGGCCCTGTTGTAAGTCCTGCCGCAACCACTGCACCCATCATCCCCAGCGCCTTACCCCGCTCTTGTTCAGGAAAGACATCCACAACAATAGCAGGTGAACATGCCATAAGCATGGAGGCACCGCAGCCTTGAACCGCCCTGGACACAATCAGCACATCCGATCCTTGCGCCAGTGCACAAAAAAGTGACCCAGCTGAAAACAGACCAAATCCGGCACAATATACCAATCGCCGCCCTTTGATATCCGAGAGTCTTCCAAAGGTGAGCAGCAATGATGATACAGTGACAAGGTAAACCAGGACAACCCATTGTATGGTCCTAATATCGGTTTGTAAATCCTGCATCATAAAGGGCAATGCAATATTTACAATACTTGAGTCCAGTGTTGACATAAAAATAGAAGTGGCAACCAGAAAAAAAATTTTCCATTTCCTGTCGTTATCAGCAGTCATAGGCAGGTTCCATTCTTTGTCTTTACACCGATGTTGTAAAGGTCAGGAAGATTCAATATTATTTAGATATCATAATAGCCAGTATGCGTACATGTCATGTTTTTTTATGCAATGTTGGGGTTTATGCAGTTAAAAGATTATGTTATATCAAGCCTGATGACAAGAAAATTAATCTGCCAGAGGATTTTATGGCCAAAGAAAACGATGTCGTACTGTTATATCTTGAAGAGTCTCCTGTCTCTTTTGCCAGGGTTGAAAAAATTTCACCAGATGCAAAAAAAGGCTGGTACCATATTAAACTGCTCATGCTTCAAATACCCATGCAAACAGTTACCTGGATTTTAAAGGACGATTATATAAACGGACAGCAATTTTTTATGGGTGGCAAACCCATGCGGATAGAAAAGGTCGAAAGCCCGAAAGAAGATACTCTTTCTAAATCCCTACCCATTGATGACAGTAAAATAAATGATGCCCTCCCTCAAAAAGAGAATCCAGATGCAAAAATCATCTCTTTTTCAGACCAGAAAAATGCCAGAAAAAAAGATGACCCCGATCCAGGATAAGATCATATCTGCTTCAAGACGTACCGACATACCCGGCTTTTACATGGACTGGTTCATGAAGCAAATCCTTTGCGGTTTTTTTATGATTAAAAATCCTTACAATCAATTGGTTCGCAAAGTTGAAGTCAGGGCTGACACCACCCTTGCCATTGTCTTTTGGTCGAAAAATTTCAATATCTTAATAAAAA